>NZ_JBHIRP010000012.1:2836-66544 GCF_042197245.1 Bartonella sp. AA18HLJMS
TACCCTGAATTGTGTAAGTTGGTGCTTTACCATTAGATACATCTGCACCACCACCAAAATATTGTGATGTATTTTGACTTACACTTGCAACGTCCCGATTAACCTGCTCCAACTGCGCAAAATTCACTGCATCATCAGGTTCTTCCCCAGCTGCCACTCCTGTAATCTGCTTATTGCCAGCATCAATACCATCCACAGTTATTTTAGCCCCATCAGCAAACAAAATGCCATCATCACTGATAGAGCTTCTCCCAGCGGTAACTCGTTCCACTGTAATATTATTAGCTAGATCAAATGTTACATTATTGTTTTCCCCACCTTTTGTAATCTTAAGGTTGTCACTTGCAGCCGACAAATCTACAGTATCTTGTACACCAACAGCTTTAGCATTTTTACCTCCAACAGATAGTGTCCAACCTTGGTCTACGTATTTTTGTAATGATTTTAACTGTGCAACATTAACGGCATCAGTGTCGCCACTACCAGCTGCCACTCCTACAATCTGGCGCGTTTTTTTTGATTTAGCATCACCAACACTCACTGCACCTAGCGTACTCGCCCATATCATGTCGTCAGAATCTGAAGGGCCTTTAGTTAAAGAATTATACCCGATAGCGCCAGCAGCAACATCAGCCACAGACTCGCTCCCAAGAGCAACACCCTTATGCTCAGTCGCTCTTGCATCTGAACCAATCGCTATCGAAAGATCTGTTTGAGCTTGAGCACCATAACCTATAGCAATTGCTTTTTGTCCACCTGCAAGTGATTTGTTACCGAATGCAATACTATCAACGCCTTTTGCTTTTGCACGCCCACCAATAGCAATCGTATTGCTTGCTACTGCTTCAGACGCAACCCCTATAGCAATACTTGCTTGTCCACCTGCAAGTGCAGCAATACCAAAAGCTTGTGATCCCCCAAACTTTGCAGTTGCAGCCGCTCCAAATGCTGTTGAATAATGCCCCGTTGCGGAAGATCCACACCCAGTTGCAAAAGAATACACACCATAAGCTTCAGGCAGAACATTTGAAAGACCACCGGTTGCTTTTCCCATATATCCCCCCTTACCGGTCAGACCATCATCAACCCAATTAAGCTGAACCTTCGCCCAGTTAAAAGGACGCTTGCCATTAATCTCTTTATTCATAGAAACTCTTTCATATAGTTCCTCTGCAGTGATTTGGTTATTAGTACCTTGATTGCTTCCACCACGATCAACAACATTAAACACACCACAGTAATCCTTATCGCCAGCTAATACAATACTGCCATGGCTAGCGTATTGATAAGACACGCTAGGACCACTTGTACTTTGAACTTTATCACTTGTTATCGCAAGATTTGCAGCAACCACAGGAGAAACACTCGACAAGAGCGTCGCTATAACTGTTCCCAATGAAACAGCTTTAATCAAATTTGGTGTTGAATATTTTTTCATAATACCCCCTCATAACAATAGATTAAAAACACAAAAAAGGTGTGTTCTAGAGCTTTCTTATTTCCCTTGCGTGTTCCTGCTTTTACAGCGTGTTTTAGGACATAAATAAAATTAAGACGTAAGCTGTTGTTTCTGCAACGCCTTTATAGGGTAATTAGGGGTAGGTTCGTGAAAGTCAATTTGAGGAAGGTAAAAAAATACTTAATATTAGAATGGATTTCGTTTTTCTATCAAAGGTTGTGTGTCGTTTTTAGCTTTGATCTCTTTGAAAAAGGTATAATTTTTGTGCCTATTGATCATCCGCTTAGGCATCAGTTTATTTTTCGTGAATAAGATTTTTTATTTCATTAGAGGATTTATGAAAGCTTTTTACTAAAATGCCCCATCTATATCCTTACTAATGGTAATGTGTCTCGTTGCTGTATCCTATTTTACAAAAATACTCACTGCTACTTGTTCTTTTATTCCCTTCAGTTGTGAAAAATTCACTGCATCAGTATTGCTAGTTCCTTCTGCAACATTTGTTACTTTTTTACTTGCCGCATTAATATTACCGGTGGTTATTTGCGGGACATCAGTAATTACTAAGCCTGTTGCATCGACTTTTCTTTTCTCTCCTAATGTTATGCTTTTCAATGCTATATCATTAGCCAAACCAAATATGAGCTTATTTTCATCGTCCTTATCTCTTTTAACCCTGAAGTTACTTCCTCCAGATGAAAAATTTATTGTACTATCTAGCACCCATATCTTTAGCTGCCTCACCAGAAATAGACAGTTTCCAACCTTTTTTTCTTACGACTTCTTCTAAATCCTGCAACTGTCTAAGGTTCACTGCATCGGCAGGTTTGCTACCAGCTGCTACACCTATAATTTGTCGCGTTATGTTTTTACTAGGAACACCAATACTTACTGCAAATTTCGTACTTTTCCATTGAGATTCAGTGTTTTTAGCCGGTCCTTTCAGAAGAGACGTATACCCAAAAACGCCATCAGCCCTACCGGACACAGAGTTGTTCTCAATAGCCCCCCATCAACCGTCACTTTAGAATAAGAACCTAAAGCGATACTTCCAACCCCATTTGCTTTTGAATAGAAGCCCATAGAAATAGCTTCTTGAGCAAATGCATATAGCACGGAATGACCAAGTGAAATCGAACCACATTCCAAAGCTTTAGAAATAGCTCCCACTACTGTTGAATAATCACTCTTCGCAAGTTGTATAATCATTTTCCCCGTATTCGCTCTTCTTATTATATTCACTACCTATTGCGATACTGCTTTTCTCTAAAGCGTAAGCCATATTGCCTACAGAAACGCTTCATTCTTTTTCCGTTTGCGCTCCACTACCCTAAAGCAATACTTGTGTTTGGAGTACGTTGCATATCTGTAGATCGTTGCATTATAAAGCATACGTTTAAAACTATACGAAAATAAAAGCTAAAACTGTCTTCTTTTAATAAAGGGTATATTCGTATTTACATTTCTTGAAGCATTTTAATAAATCAAAATAATAGCAATCAATTTTTTAAATCTTTACCATTAAGGTCTTTTATTCTCAAAAAAAGTTGTCATAGGCTTTTTATATTCGGATTTTATATAATTACGGGTGTTTTATACATTTAGAATAGCTTTAGAGAGCTCTGGAAGAAAGTAAAAAATTTGCCCTTTTCTTCAATTAAGAAAAAGGCAAATCAATTTTATGGATTTAGTCGTTTATTAGTTGAGTATCACATTAACCCCTGTACTTATACCCCAGTGACCTCCAGAAGTGGTAATTGACAAGTTGGAACCAATATCACCGTTCTCTGAAGTATAACCTGCACCAAAAGCAAAAGCAGATTGACTACGCCATAAACCACTACCAAATGCGATTGTTAATTTTCCAGGAATATCACTATAGCGTAAACCAGCTACCGCTAAACCAACAGCTGCTGCTTGTCTTGCCTCTTTTCGAACATCCTCAACAGCATAACTTAATGTCGAAAACTTCATATCCGTATACGAATTAGCCTCACTAACTCCATCTTTTACAAGATGAGAAACTTGCTCATCCGTATACTTATTGGCATTTTCAAGCACAAAATCCATCTTATCTTTTAATTGACCGCCATTAACCGCTTCTTTCGAATCCTTTTCAATCTTTCCATCGGCTACATTGGCTATTAATACTGGAGAACTGTCATCTCCACCAACTAATGTAACTTTATTGGTCTTTTTGCCCGTTTTTTTATCTTTATCGTATTGTACAGATCCCTCCGTAACTTTATTTTCAATATCCTTGACCTGATCTGTAATCATTTGCTGAGTTTCCCAAAGCTGTCCTCCATTCACAGCTTCTTTTGAATCTCTGTCTACCTTGCCATCCTCTACATTGATAATCTTACTTGGACTCTTAACACCCTGAGCATCAACATGAGATGCATCATAGCTTCCTTTTTCTTCATTCCAATTCAGACTATTCGAAGAGGTACTCTTTTCAACTTCTTTTATACGATCGTTGATAGTGCTCATGCTGTCATTAACAACATCAAATGCTTCAGAGACATTATTACGCTCCTCTTTATCACCTTTCGTACCATCCTTATTAAAGACCTGAACGGTGAATTTTGGTCCTTGCCAGTTTCCTTCCTTATCATAACCAGCTCCTCCACCAAAATATGAGGCAAATGTCTGTTGAAGTGTATAAATCTGACCACCATTAATCGCATCAGTCGAATCTTCTGATATCTTTCCTTTCGCAAGGAACGTGATCTTGCTGTTTTCCTTTTTACCTTCTTTCTCATGCTGTGCTATAAACGCACCTGCATCATCACTCCACAACAACGCATTTTGCTCAATGTTGCCTGAAATCTCATTATGAAGATTCTTGAAAACCTTATTTACACCGGCAAACGCGGCTGCAATGCTATCATAATCCTTCTCTTCAAAACTTCCATCTTCTTGGAAAGTCATTATCTTGAAACCTGGAAGCGCCCAGCCATCACCATCATACTTAGCATCACCACCAAAATACTTTGCTAGCGACTGATTCAGATCATAAATCTGTCCGCCATTAACCGCATCACTCGAGCCTGATACTATAGAGCCAGCCGCAAGTGATGTGATCTTGCTTGCTTTTCTGTCTTCACCTTCCCCATGCAGAGCTACAAAAGCTTTGTCACCATCGCTCCAAGATAAAGAATCTTGTGCAATTCCCTCTGAGACCTCCTTAATGCGAGCGTTCACATTCTTGATATTGTCATCAAGCCCTTTAAAGGCAGAACCAACATCGGTATGCGGTTTATCTGTTACTTCGCCACCTTTATCAATACTGGATAAATTATAAGTTGGCCCTTTAAAAGCACCATCCTTAAATTCAGCATCTCCACCCAACAATTTTGCTATATCCATTGAAAGGATGTGAACCTGCCCTCCATTGATAACATCCGTTGAGTTTTCCGCAATCGATCCGGCGGCTACATTATGGAGCGCAACAGGTGTAGCATCCTTCCCTTTCCCAAAAGTTACATTTGTATAATCAGTTTGATTATCTGTTGTTTTATCGTAAAGAACAACAGAAGAACTATCAGACAGAAGGGTATCAGAAAGATCCTTCAAACCTTTATCAAATTGTTCTTTGTTCACGGCTTCATTGTTTTTTTCTGCCGCCTTTACACCAGAAAGAGTTCGATCCTTACCACCCTTGTTTGCGATATTGATTTCACTACCTTCTACTCCTTTACCAATGTTGATAACATCTTCATTTTTCGTAACAAGCAAATTACTGATTACATCGCTGATCGCAGTTTGAACCTTTGTGAAAAGTTTACCCACACCTGAAAATGCATCTGATACATTCTTATAGCTTGATTCAGCTTCAGTGCCATCATCATTGATAATTTTGAGCTTAAAATCAGGAACTTTCAATTCCCCATCCTTATATTCAGCGTCATCAGAAAAATATTTTGCAACCTTATCGCCCAGTGAATAAAGTTGAGAACCATTTACGGCATCCATCGATTCTTTCGTAATATCTCCTACAGCAAGCGATGTGATTTTACTTGCCTTTCTGTCATCACCTTCCCCATGCTGGGCAACAAAAGCTTTGTCAGCATCGCTCCAAGATAAAGAATCTTGTGCAACTCCTTCTGAGACTTCCTTAATGCGAGCATTCACATTCTTGATATTGTCATCAAGTCCTTTAAAGGCAGAACCAACATCGGTATGCGGTTTATCTGTTACAACACCTTTTTCATCAATATTCGATAATTTATACTCTGGTACTTTAAAGTTTTTGCCATCAAAGGATACATCTCCACCTAAAATTTTTGATAAATCCTCAGTGATTGCATGAAGCTGATCGCCATTAATCGCATCACTCGAAGCTGATATTATAGAACCAGCGGCAAGTGATGTGATCTTGCTGTTTTCCTTTTCTCCATCTTTTTCCCCATGCTTGGCTACAAAGGATTGTTCTTTACCATCCCACAACAGAGCATCGCCTTGGACAGATTCTTTGATATTCGTGACTTTGTCATTAAAATCATTAACGATGTTCTGCACATTCTTATTCACACTCTGGAAATTCTTATCAATTCCGTCAAAGGCTTCCGCTACATTATTGTAGGTTTTTTCTTCAACTTCAATTTCATTGCTCTCTAAGTTGAAAACTTTGAGTTTGAAGGTTGGTTTGTTCAATATGCCATTCTCATACGTAGCATCGCCGCCAAAATATTCTGCAACTTTGTTGCCCAGTGCATAAAGCTGGGAACCTGTTATAGTTTCGTGCGAATCTTTCTCTACCTTACCATCAGCGACATTAACAATCTTGCTCGCATCCTTCTCACCATGAGCAGCATTGTAGGCACCATCATCACCTACACTGCCATCCCAATTTAAACTATTCGAAGAGATGTCCTTTTCAAACTCCTTAATACGAGCGTTCACATTCTTGATATTATCATCAAGTCCTTTAAAGGCAGAACCAACATCGGTATGCGGTTTATCTGTTACAACACCTTTTTCATCAATATTCGATAATTTATACTCTGGTACTTTAAAGTTTGTTCCATCAAAGGATACATCTCCACCTAAAATTTTTGATAAATCTCCAGTGATTGTATGAAGCTGGCCACCATTAACGGCATCTGTCGAATTTGTGCTAAGATCTCCACCCGCAAGACCTGTTATTTTTTTACCTGCAGCATCAATACCATCCGCTATTACTTTGGGACCATTTTCAATGGTTAATCCCGTTTTATCTAAAGTGACGTCTTTTAATTTTACACTGTTCAATGTGACATCTTGTGCCAAATCAAATGTTATTTTTTTGTCTTTATTTTCTGTTGTATCACTATTTTTAATCTCAAAGTTTTTGCTTCCAGAAACCAAATTTAATATATCACCCGGCTGAAAGTTTGAAACAGCCTTATCATTAAGAGAAAGTGTCCACCCTTGTGCTACAAATTCTCTTAATTTTTTCAGCTGTGCAATGTTGACGGCATCAGTGTCTGCATAACCCGCTGCTACACCTGTAAGCTGTCGTGTTATCTTATTCGGAGTATCACCAACACTAAAAGCTCCTTGAGTGCTCTTCCATATCACACCATCATCCGTTGACTGGCTCCCTATGGAAGGATCATAGCCAACTGCGGACACTGAGTTACGAGAAACAGATTTATAACCCACAGCAACACCACCCTCAGGAAGTACTTGTACATTTGAACCTAATGCCATACTATTTTTAGCTGTTGCAGCTGAAAGTCCACCTAATGCAATACTATTTTCACCAGATGCATTTGCAAAACCACCTAATGCAATACTATTTTCACCAGATACATTTGCAGAACCACCTAATGCAATACCATTGTTGGCAGTTGCACTTGAAAGCTTACCTATAGCAATACTTTCTTGCCCACCTTTTCCCTCACTGGCAGCAATTGTAATGCTCTCCGTTTCGGCATGCCATTTAAAGACACTATCATCGGTAGCTTTTTTAATCTCATTGTGAAGATTTACATAAGACTTACCCACACCTTCAAAGGCTTTGGCTACATTTGGAAAACTTTCTTCTTCAATCTCATTCGTCTCAGGATTTAAAGTTTTAATTTTGAACTCTGGATTATCCCATTGACCATTCGTAAATTTAACACCACCACCTAAATATCCAGCTATATGGGTAGCTACAACATTCAACTGACTACCATTTACCACCTCTTGTGAATCTGCACTAAGATCACCAGATGTAACACCCGTTACCTTTTTATTTCCAGCATCAATACCACCGGTGGTTATTTTCGGACCATCAGTAATTACTAAGCCCGTGGCATCGAAGGTATTTGTACCTGTCTTTACGCTCTCCAGTGCAATGTCTTGCGCCAGATCAAATTTTACTTTATTGTCATCTTCGCCCTTTGTAATATTTAGGTTGCTACTTCTAGCGGAAAAATCTACCGCGCTATTCATAAGAACAGTGGTAGCATTTTTATCTCCAACAGAGAATTTCCAACCGTTTTGTCTTACAACTTGTTCTAAGTCCTGCAACTGTCTAAGGTTCACTGCATCGGTAACATTAGAACCAGCAGCTACGCCTGTAATTTGTCTGGTTATACCCTTACTATAATCACCAACACTAACTGAGCCCCGCGTACTTTTCCATTGCGCCTCGATGTTTGTTGCAGGACCCTGCAACAAAGAAGTGTAGCCAAACTCACCAGCAGCCCTATCGGATATAGAATCGCTTCCTAGAGCAACACCTCCCGCAACCGTCACATTAGAGCTAGCGCCTATAGCAATTCCCTGCGTCGCCTGCTCCTTTGCATATGCATTGTACCCCATAGCAATCGCTTCATTTGCATAACTATGTGCTTTACTACCGAAGGCTATTGAAAAATCACCAACTGAAACTGTTCTCTCTTTTTCATCAGAACTATCGGTTAGAGAAGAGCCGATTGCAATGCTATTTTTAGTATTTCTACTACTACCAGCTAAAGCAGTTAAGCCGATAGCAATCCCTTGGTCAGCCTTTGTCTGCGCTACTTGCCCGAAAACAATAGCATCATGCGCTTCTCCCTGAGCTCGTTCACCATAGACAAGAGGATTACCCAAATCATCCCTAGTTATCTGATCTCCCTTTACAACTCCTGGAGTTAAAGCTGCTCTTGTTATTTTTTTACTTCCAGCATTCATATCAATTGAACGTATCGAATCGCTGGTTTCTGCCAAAACATTCACTATAGGACTATAATTACTTACACCAGTAAGAGTTTTGGTTAAAAAATTTTCATAGTCATCAGCAGCACTTACCTTGAATGTCAAAGCAACATTCAGCGCTGTTAAATAATTTTCCTGTGATGAACTAGAAGAATCCAAATCATTCGAAAAAACAGGGGAAACACTGGCTAAAAGTGCCGCTATTGAAGTCAAGGATAGGACTTTAATAAAAGGAAAACGAGAAAATTTTAAATTGCTCCCTGCTAATTTTGTATATAATTTTTTCATAATGAGCTCCCCAATGAAAGAAATAACTATAAACACAAAAAAGACACATTTAAACGCTATTAGGTCCTCCAAAATTGGTTTTTCTAAACGTATTCAAAAATTTAGTACCTGACTGAAAAGATAGAGACGTTGTGTTTTAGGTTTTATGGTTAATGCGTTTTGCTCTTTTACATTTCCTAAGAAAGTAAATTTTTTTGTGGTGATTGGTTTTTTTTTAACCTTTAAACTTATTTGTTGTTTTTTGCAAGGGGTAGAGTTAATTTAGCGTATTGTTTTATAGCTTCTTCCAGTAAAGTTGAAATACATTTGAATGGAGATTTTTGTCTTAGTAGAAAGCTTTTTAATAGATTTGTAGAGAGCAAAAGGTTTTTTTATCTGTAGAGTGCTACAGATTTTTCAGATTTAAAAATTAAAGAAGAAAATAATAAACTTATAATTTATGAAAAAACTCACTATCTTATTTTGAAATAAGAAGTTCATTTTGTTGAAAGCGTCCGGTTTTTCTGTTTTTTAAACCTGTATTTATCGTTAGCGCTTATCAATTTATATATATATATTTACATACCTAACAACAATTCACCCCTGCCTCATGAGACAGGGGTGAGAAGGAGTTTTTATGTATTTTGTTTATTATCAATTCAATGTCATATTGAATCCCGCACCTACACCCCAGTGACCTCCAGAAGTTGTTGCGGATATGTTAGAGCGGTATTTTCCATTTTCTGAGGTGTAACCTGCACCAAAGGCAAATGCAGACTGACTACGCCATAAACCAGTACCAAATCCAACGCTTAATTTTCCAGGTGTATCATTGTAGCGTAAGTTAGACACCGCAAGACCAATAGCCGCTGCTTGTCTAGCCTCTTTTTTCACACTCTCAATACTATAGTTTAAGACATCAAACTTCATATCTGTATATTGCTTAGCCCGATCAACAGCATCATCAATCGCATCAATCACAATATTATTAACCCGTTGATCTGTATACTGCTTGGATTCATCAAGAATAATCTTCATCTGTTCTTTAGTATAATCATGAAGTTGACCACCATTTACAGCCTCTTTCGAGCCTTTTTCAATTTTACCATCAGCTACATTATCAATCAGAACAGGTTCACTGGCATCCCCCCCCGCTAATGTGATTTTATTGGTTTTTTTGCCGTTTTCATCTCTATCATAACGAACAGCATCCTCTTCAATGCCGTCAACTCTATTATTGATGTTATCAACTTTGGCATCAATATTGATAACTGTATCACCAATATCAGCAATCGTATTGGAAATGGTATCAACTCTGTTGGTAAGATGCTTCACATCTTTTTCAACACCAGTAACACGTTCATTGGTTTCCCAAAGTTGCCCACCATTGACGGCATCTTTCGAGCCTTTTTCAACTTTACCATCAGCTACATTGATAATTTTATTCGGCTTTCCATCGCGACCAGCATCATAGGCTTTTTCTTTATCATTCCACTTTAAGGCATCTGAATCGACCTTGTTGATGACATCATCAATACGGTTATTAATATTTGACATATTTTTATTGACGTCACCAAAAGCATCAGCAACATTATGGTGCTCTGTCTCAACAGTCGTACCATCAGCATTGACTTGAACAATCTTAAAAGTAGGATCTGTCCATTTGCCATTCTCATATTTGGCACCGCCACCGAAATAATTCGCAAGTTGGTTATTCATGGAATAAAGTTGGTTGCCCGTAATGGCATCTGTTGAACCTTGAGCAATCTCACCATCCAAAAGATACTTCAATTTGCTGTTTGTTTTCTTGCCATCTTTTTCATGACGTGCCACAAATGCTTCTTCCTCATCATCCCACAGTAAAGCATCTTTAGAGAAATCTTCAATTTTCTGGTTAAACTCATTGGATACATTCGTTAAGCGTTGATTCACATCTTGAACATTTTTATCAAGACCTGTTAAAGCATCACCAACATTGTAAAAATTAGCCTTCCCTACTTCACCACCTACAATAGCGGATAAAGTATATTTCAGCCCTTCAAAAGCACCGTTAATGAACTTTGCACCACCACCAAAAAACTTTGCAATATCTGCTGATATTTTATTAATCTGACTACCATTGATTGCATCGTTGGAATTTTCAGAAATGCTACCATCTTTTACGTTATGAAGAGCAACTGGTCCGTTGTTCTTATCGCCGCCCAAAGTTACACTACCATAATTAACACTATTATCGTCATTCTTATCATAGAGAACCGCAGCAGCAGTTACTGTCTCAATATCCTTCGTAATATCCTTTATGCTTTTATCCAGTTGGTCTTTGTTAACAGCTTCATCGCCCTTCTCTGCTGCCTTAACACCAGAAATAGAACGCGCTACACCAGCATATCCCGCAATATTGATCTCAGTACCAGCTGTATCCTTACCAATAGTGATAGGAGCAGAAACTCCGTCTTGCTTAACAAGACTATTTTTTACCACTTCGGAAATCTTATTATCAATATTTGTGATCGAAGTATTAACACCTGTAAACGCTTCCGTAACATTATGATAGGTCTCCCCCTGAATAAGGAAAGCTGGTTCTATACCGTTCAATACATCTGTACTACCACCAAAATATTTCGATGTATTTTGAGCGACTGTTTTGAGATCATTGTTAACAGTTGTAACCTTCTTATCCGTAGCAAAAAGCTGTGAACCATTTACCGCTTCCGTTGATGTTTGAGAAAGTTCTCCATCTTTTACACCGGAAAGTGTTCTTTCTTGCTTATCTTTATTTACAAGGCTGATTTCAGTACCACCGGTTGCTTTACCCACAGTAATAAGACCATCTTCTCCCTCCTGCTTCACAAGACTATTTTCTGTCACATTATTAATCTGATTATAAATATCTGTGATAGAATTATCGACACCCTCAAAAGCATCAGCGACATTATGATGCGTTTTCTCAACAATAGTGCCATCCTCATTACGCTGAGAAACTTTGAAAGTAGGATCGCTCCACTCTCCATTCTCATAGCGAGCACCACCGCCAAAATAATGCGCAATCTTATCGCCCATCTTATAAAGTTGAGAACCATTTATTGCCTCTGTTGAATCTCCTGAAATATCGCCATCCGCAAGGAACTTAATCTTACTATCTGTCTTCTGTCCATTTGGTCCACGCAGTGCGACAAACGCTTTTTCCTCTTCACTCCAAAGTAACGCGTCTTGAGAAAATTTATCAAATTTATCATCAAATTTCTTGTCTACATATTGTATATGTTTATTCACATTTTTGACATTCGCATCAAGCCCAGTCAAAGCATCACCAACATTGTCAAATGTTTTCTGTACTACTGTACCATCTGCAGAAACCGTAGATAAATTATACTGTGGTCCAACAAAAACACCATTTTCAAACGAGGTATTACCACCAAAGAATTTTGCAACATCTCCAGCTATTGTATTAATTTGACTACCATTTACAGCTTCCATGGAGTCTTTGGAAATTTCACCATTTTTTACACCTGCAATGGTTCGCTCTCCCTCAGTACCTGTGATATCAATTTTCGTACCGCCTTTTTCAGCACCAATAGTGATAAGCTTCTGATCTTCTTTCCATTTAACAAGACTATTTTCTGTTACATTATTAATCTGACTATAAATATCTGTGATAGAAGTATCAACAGCAGCGAAAGCATCCGTTACATTGTCGTGTTTTGTATTCTGAACCGTAAAAGTTGGTTTGATACCATTAAGTATATCTGTCTCCTCACCACCAAAAAAATCCACTATATTAGTAATATAATTAAACAGTTGATGGCCATTTATTGCTTCTGTTGAATCGGAACTGACTTTTCCAACTGCAACGCCAGAAATAATTCGATCTCTGCCTTCAGAGTTCGCAATATTGATTTCGATACCTTCTTTTTCAGCACCAATGGTAATATTTTTTTTACTTTTACTCCATTTAACAAGACTATTGTCTTCTATCTCAAACTTCATTTTATATAATTGTGAAAGATTAACAGCATCATGCTCATTGCTACCATCTGCGACTCCTGTAATTTTTGTATTGGCGGCATGAATACCACCCTTGGTCATTCTTGGGCCATCTTTGATCATGAAACCGGCATTACTCATTCTGCTGTCCCCTGTTTCTACACGACCAACTTTAATATATTCGCTTAAATCAAACTTTACTTCATTGTTATCACCTTTGGTAATTTTTATATTTGTGTTCTCACTCTCATTATTATCATCGTCTTTATGCTTAACTGCAACAAACTTTACTGTACTTCCTGCTTCAACATCTGTAGCTTCTTCATCTTCAACAGCAAGTTTCCAGCCCGTTTCCATCCCCGCTGTAAAGTCTTTCAGCTGTTTATAATTTACTGCATCAGTATCATCAGTACCAGCTTTCACTTTTGTAATCTTTTTGCCACCAGCATCAATACCTTTCATAGTTATGCTTGGACCACCATCAACAAACTTAAAGCCATCGTTGCTCATAATGCTGTTGCCTGTCGTGACACTCGTGAGCTTAAGAGTATCATTCAAAGAAAATGTAACTTTATTACTGTCTTTTGCAATTTTTATATTTTTGCTACCATCTTCATTTTCACCAGCAACAAAATCTACTGTACTCCCAGCTTTAACATCTGTAGCATTGTTACCATCAACAGAAAGTTTCCAGCCATTTTCTGCAAGTGTCCTTACCTCTTTCAGCTGTTCATAATTTACAGCATCAGTATTGCCTTCTGCCTTAGCTACTCCTGTAATTTTTTTATCACCAGCATTAATACCATTCAAAGTTATGCTTGGTCCATTACCATCAATAAACTTAAAGCCCTCATCACTCATAATGCTGTTGCCTGTCGTGACACTCGTAAGCTTAAGAGTATCATTCAAAGAAAATGTAACTTTATTACTGTCTTTTGCAATTTTTATATTTTTGCTTCCGTCCTCACCCGCATCCGCAACAAGATCTACTGTACTCCCAGCTTTAACATCTGTAGCATTGTTACCATCAACAGAAAGTTTCCAACCTGCTTCAGCAAGTGTTCTTACCTCTGTCAACTGCTTATAATTTACAGCATCAGTATCTTCTTCCCCTGCCGCTACTCCTTTAATCGTTTTATTACCAGCATGAATACCATTAACAGTTATGCTCGGCCCCTCATCACCGTCAAATCTAAAGCCAGCAGCATCCATAATGCTGTCTCCTGCTGTGACAGTCATTACCTGAATATCATCAGCTAGATCAAATGTGACATTGCGATCATTATCTTTTTCGATCTTGATATTTTTTGTACCTTTATTGTCAGCTGACTGAAAATTTACTGTACCATTTGGACCAATAGCCGTAGCATTTCCACCGTTAACAGCAAGCTGCCAACTCGTTTTGTTCGCGTTTTTCACCTCTTGCAACTGTTTATAATTCACTGCATCGTTAGGTTCAGACCCATCTGCTACGTTTGTGATCTTTTGCTTGGCTGCATCAATACCATCAATAGTCATGCTTGGACCATCATTACCATTAATAAAAAAGCCGTCTACAGTCATGCGTGAACCGCTTTCACCGTTAACAAAAAAGCCATCATCACTCATCGTGCTTTGGCCTGTGGTGACTTGCGTCAATTTAAGATGATCATTTAAAGTAAATTCAATTTTATGCTTATTATCTGCAGTGTTTTTTGCAATCTTTAAGTTGTCTTTTCCCGCTTCTTTTTCACTTTTCACTGAAAAATCTACGGTATTGCCTGAATTCACATCTGTCGGATCGGTATCGTTAGCAGAAAGTTTCCACCCCCCTCCCCCTGCTATGATATCTTTCATAGCTTTTAGTTGCGCCACGTTTACCGCATCGGTATCTTCACTTCCAGCAGCGACCCCTGTAATTTGTCGTGTTAGCGTACCCTTACCAATACCACCAACTTCACCAACGCTAAAAGCGCCTGTGGTGCTCTTCCATGCTATACTGGTTTTTGTTGTCCCTTTACCTGTTACAGGATCATAACCAGCAACATTCTTGTCTCTATCAGAGATAGCCCCACCACCTACAGCAACACCATCTTTAACAAGCACTTGCGAATTTACACCAATGGCAACCGAATCTTCTTTTTCAGCATAAGCTTGCGTACCTATAGCAATCGCATTTTCAGCATTCGCGATTACTTTTCTGTTAGGATCATTTTCTTGGGTTCTGTCAGAGCGCCTGCCCCCTATTGCAATAGCACCTGAAGCTTTAGCTTCAGCATCTGTACCTATAGCAATCGTATAACTCTTTTCTGCCTTTACCTTTGTACCTAAAGCAATGCTATTTGTACCTAATGCAGTTGCAAGCCCTCCAATAGAAACTGAAGATTTGCCCGATGCTTCTGAGCCTACACCCATAGCAACACTTGCTATACCACTTGCAAGTGCGGAAACACCAAAAGCTTGTGCACCCCCTGCCTTTGCTGTCGCACCTGCACCAAATACGGTTGAATAATTACCCGTCGCTGCAGATCCACAACCCGTTGCAAAAGAATAAACACCATAAGCCTCAGGCATTGCACTAACGATACCGCCAGTCGGTGTCCCCATATAACCTTTAGTGGGATCACTTAATGTCCCATCACCAGTCCAAGTAACCTTTTCAGTAGTCGTGCCATAAGGTTTACGACCTCCAAAAACTTTCTCACCAATAAATCTCTCATATTGTTGCTCTGCGGTTATTCGTTGACTTTCACCAACTCTCTCTTGTTGTTTGCCGCCACGACCAATAACGTTGTCTACACCACAGTAGTCATCATCACCAGCAAAAACAACACTCCCATGACTACCGTGTGGATATACAACACCAGTACCAGTTGTACTTTGACTCGCCCCTCCTACTATCGCAAGATTAGCAGCAAAAACAGGAGAAACACTCGATAAGAGTGTGGCCATTACCGTACTAAGAGAGACAACTTTAATTAAATTTGGTGTGGAATATTTTTTTTTCATAAGAATCTCCTCCTACAGAGTTCAACATCATCACAACGCGCGAAAACACACATGGCAAAACCCTTAGTTTGC
The DNA here is from genome assembly GCF_042197245.1 of Bartonella sp. AA18HLJMS. NCBI lineage: Bacteria > Pseudomonadati > Pseudomonadota > Alphaproteobacteria > Hyphomicrobiales > Bartonellaceae > Bartonella > Bartonella sp. AA18HLJMS. The sequence continues at coordinate 18,780 of NZ_JBHIRP010000012.1, forward strand.
GCACTTCAAAAACCAATAAATCAAGACAAAACTCCCCCCTACGATACCGATAGTTATCCGGCATCGACCTAAAATCTCTGCAACAACATCAAATCTAGAAAAGTCCCCAACCCTTTTAGCTAGAGGGTTTCAAGCTAAAAAATAAATAAAAACACAAGACTTTGAAAATATACCGTAATCTCCATTCAAAAACACTGCGATTTATCTCTTAACAAAAATAGTTTCACTAAAGAGCAATTCTACTTTTCAAATAAAGCGCATCAGAAGAATGGCAAGAGTGTAAAAATAATTTTTTATAAATTTGTAAAAATACTTCTCAATAAATTAGCTGTTCTTATAAGCACAAATTTATGATTTTTTTAACTTATCGCACAATGTAATAGATAATGATTATCATCATAATCTCACTTTTTGTTGCGAGGTAAACTGTTTCAATATACTATACATCTCTTTGAAAGAAATCTGTCTTAAATATAATGATGCACGCTCTGTAAAAAGTTTTAACGTACTCATCTTATCATCTTCATAAAAAGACAAAAGCGCATCTATAAATAGTCTTTCGTTCTTCTCTCTTATATATCTGTTACCCTTCTATAGGAACAAAACATCGTCATTGTATTTTCACTATTGTATAAATTTTTTAATATCACAAACCGAAAAGAAGCTGTTTTCTAAACTCTTTCCTCTCACAGAACCCACTGTATTTTCACTGTTGTCCGTATCTTTTCTTCAACCAACAAATATTTCAGGAATGATGCTATACTCGCTTCCTTTTGAAGAAATTTTGTTTGTATTGCTACCTGTCGTTCTTTTTATGAACCGTTTTATTTTTAATCAGAACAGTCTATTGATTTATAATGATAGTTTCTCGTTTTTCAGGTTGAATAAGAGACTCGAAGATCGTGAGATCTTCACATTCCAAACTTGGTTATACAGCAGAAAACCAAAAAAGTTTTATTTTTTAAAAGGCTGTTCATTCGTATCTTATGAAATTTCTAGATGTGCTTTTCAGTTTCGATTTTACGCTTTAAATGTAATTTTAAAAGTGGCAAAGTGGCTTCGACTTCTTCTATATCATTGAGGTTTTGAATAAGCTCTTGCAATCTTCCATAAAGCTCTGCTGCTAATTCCGCAACATCTTCAGGAGAAAGTGTTATTTTTGCATCATGATAGGTCGTATAAGCTAAATGTCCAAGCTTTTTCATCAGCCCAACAGGTATCGCTTGCGGTTTAAAACCAGCTGCTTTTGCCTTTGCCATATCTGAAAACATCTCGCCATTTCCCGTTACTAGCCAATCTAATGAAACACCACAAATTTCTTGATATTTGGAGAGCGCAGAGGCTGTAGGCTCACTTATACCAGTTTCATAAGTTCCTATAGAACCAGCAGTGATACCAAGATGTTCAGCAAACTGCTTACGCTCTGTAAAACCAAGAGCGTGACGCACTTCACGAAAACGTTTTGCCAACTCAGTTTTAGGTTTTGCTTCCGGACGAGCCAAAAAAAACACTCCAAAATCAATATAATTGTTGACTAAATAACTATATTGATTTATATCTATCATTACTACCCCTTAAGAAGAGCAGTTATCACATACATAACCCCACAAAAACGGATGTTACAGCATCCATTCAAGCAGGAGCGAAAATTATGACAATTACAAAAAATGCAATCGCCGTGGTATTTTTCTGAGCTGCGCCCCTGTAATATAACCTCGAAAAAACTCAAGCCTATCAGAGGTTATTTTCCAGAGTCAAAAACATTTGGACACAGGCCAATGAAAAAACTAAATGCGCCACTGCCAACTCTATCAGTTTGCATGCCAAGCCAATTCTTGCCAACTGCTTTCTCAAAAGTTGCAGTCATATTCTTTCAAAAGCAAAAAGCCTAATACGATTCTCTTCATTTCATGCTGTGCAATATACCACTGAAATCTTATTACAAAAATATGCTAATGCATTTCCCATAGGTTTTATAAGGTAAAAAGTTTATCAATGTCTAAAAATCAATATAAAATAGGCAAAATAATTGGTATTCTACAAAAAATGAGATTATCACTCGTTATTAAAAAGTTAGACGTTTACAAACCCTGTTTGCTTATTTTATATATTAATGGCACTGATTTAGCTGTAACTGGCAATAGAGATTTCAGGGTTTTTGGTTTATCGTCAGAATACTCTTCCTCTACGCATATTAAAAGCCTTTTGGCAATGTATTTTAAATGCTATAAATTCTATAGCAAACACATTGCCATCCATATTTACAATTGGGCGCTTCAAAATCTTGGAGTAATAAAATCTTTAATAGGCTTTGATTTAAAAGCGCGTATTTTGCAGAAAATTGACAAAACCATGAGGTTCGTATACATGGCAATTTTAAGTGATGATAGTGGAGTGATACTTAAAAAAGCTGCATGGAAACCCGCAACGTTGAGGAATTAAGCATGACCTCTTTATGCGATAAAGAATTATCTGATACACTGGTTGGTCTTTATGACGACTATCAACGCGGTTTCGACATTGGAGAAGAGCTTAAATTGTGCGTGGATTTGGCGTTATCTCTTGAATTGGAACTCAGTATTCACCGTTTAAGTGAAACAGATGCTGTTTTAAAAAAAGAGATTGTGCAAACCTTGCATCGTCGTAGAAATACTCATTCCAGTGAAGATGAAATTGATACAATTTTTCATATGGATTTTGAAAAACAAAAATAATACAATACTCTCCCCATATGATAAGATATTACCTCATTGCTTTACTTTCTACTACGCTTAAACAAAAAACTTTCAAGAAGATTTAAAGTGTTACGTTTTCGTCTTCTTAACAACAGTGAGATGAATTAAAGAAACGCATCAATTCTTTTAGATCATTATCAAAAAATAGAGAGTATTCTCTAGCATACATCAATTTATACTTTGTTCATTAAGCACCAACTTTTACATTTTCTCAACTCTCCTTTAAAAGCAAAATATGAAATGTGCTGCAGCGTAAATGTTTAAAAATAGCGTATATTGACCACTCTTAAACGTAATTTATTGTTTTTCATGTTTATAAAACAGCACTATGAGTATTCCAACAAACGCAACAATGCTTTGAAAAAAATATATCGATTGAGGTGATATGTTACTGTTATCGCTTGCCATGATGAGATAGACTCCGAGGATCAAGCATCCAGAGATACCATTAAAACTTGCCTGCAATCTTCCTTGGTATTCAGGATCACAAGAGAGTTGTGATAAAGAAATCGAAAGAGCCCAACTCGAAAGTCCAAATCCAATCATAAAGTAAACAGGAAAAACAACAAAATTGTGTGTATTAACAGATAAAATAGCGAGGCCAATAGCCATAAAAGCTAATAAAATGGCTAATGTTTTCCTGATAGATAAAACTTTACAAAGAAGTGGTGAAAAAAACGCACCTGTCAATACACCCATAGAATAAAGCACCTCAAATATTGCAAAGGTCCTGTTATCCGCATGTAAAACCTCTTGTATATAAGGAACGAGAATAACAGGAATGGTCATCAAAAGAGTCATAATAATCATCTGGCTTATATAAGGTACAAAAAGAGCCGGATTCTGTTTAAAATAATGAAGGGATGCTGTATAATTTTCCCACCAATTTTGCTGGTTTTGTTTTTTAGATCTTCGGTTTTTAGGTACCTTCATTGCAAAATTAAATAAACCAGCAATGATAAAGAATATACCACCTATTAGAAGAGTTCCTTTTGTTCCTGCATAGGACAGTATAAATCCACTTAAGCCCATACCTACGATAGTGCCAAGTTCATAAACCATATCGATGGTTGCATTTGCATTGATGAGCTGTTCCTTCAGCACAATACTTTGAATTAAAGAAATAGCTGATGGCATATAAAAAGGGATAAAAATACCCAAAAGAGCAGATAAGACCATCAATTCAATTTTTATACCAAAATGCCAAAGCATTACCCAGCTCACGATTACCAAACCTCTCACAAGATTTGAAATAATAATCTGCGTTTTACGGTTATATTTATCTGCCAATATGCCAAAAATAGGCGCAAAAATAATGCTAGGCGTCCAAAGAAAAAGCATTATCAACGCCACACCACGGATTGAGCCCGTCTGATTGTAAGCGATCCATGACAATGTAATATAATTTAGTCCACTTCCAAATGTAGCAAATAAGCCGCTCAAAGTAAAATAGAGAAAAGTTCTATTTTCAAATAAAGCAATGCGTTCCTTCAAATTTGAAGTGAACATAAATTATCCTCTAAAATGAATATCAGTCGATATGCATGATACATCCTGTTTAAAAACAGGCATTCTTACAATTTTCATTTTAGATCATTAAATTTAAGAAAGCAAAATTTCTTTTTTGAGGCTTTTACAATCTTTGTGCTGTTTTATGATTAATTCTTCTATGAAAACGGAACATTTATGGACAAAAACAAAATTAATATTTTATGTGCGTTTTATTCAGAAGCTACACCTTTATACATATGTGAAACAATTTTACGGTATGGAAGCTTCACTCACATTTTATTGTCCTTATTATTCCGTGCACTAAAATATGCTCGAGTATATTCCTCCATGTCGTTCTTCTATCACCACACTTCATCTCTAAAAGAATAAACATACTATTATCCTCACAATAAATATTGCTAACTTTTCTACTCCCCTTCTCTAAATCTTTTAAAACAAGCCCATTACAGTTAGTTTTCTAAATACATTTTTTCAATAAAAGAGAGTTTTTCTTCGTATTTTAAGTTTAAACCATTCCTTTTCTGCAATCGTTCCAGTACTGTAGTGGGCGGTAAATGAAGATAAAATGTAATATGGGGTCTTGGAATAGATTGATTTAATTTAACGACACTTTCAATAGAAAGCTCTCGAGCATAAAAATAAGCAAGACTAGAATAAACAGATCAATCGCTAATTAATAAATTTTGCAATGAAGCTAAGGAAGGTTCAATAATTTCAAGCGTATGTTTGCGTCTATCTGTCTTGCTAAGAGTGCTAAAAGCAACGGATCAATTGCTTTTCCTTTATCTAAATATCTCTAATTTATGGATTATTTCTATACTAAGAACTGTGTTAAAAGTTTGTATTATATGTTTTTCTGTTGAGTAATGACGAGAAATTTCTTTGAAGACCGCATGGAGTTATAAACTTTTTTATCAAGATACATTCTGTCTATATACTCTCCATAAGTTAAATTGTTTTTTGTCTAAAATCTTTTAATGTTCAATAAGATGTTTTTTAACTCGTCTCTAAACAGAAAAACACAATACTCCCGCATTTTGTATAACTTATTAACTTTATGATAAATGGCAGTATATAGACTTAGTTTTAAGATAAGGTTATATTTTAGACAACTTAAAATAAGATTAAGTATTTGTAAAAAATATATTTTTTTGTTCACACTCCATAACCTGCCATTTTCTAACGAATTCTAGTAGATTTCTGAGGATTACTCCTATAGCGTCGTGTAAATATATAGAAATGAGTTCGATCTCAGTATATTATTGTCCTAAGAGCTAGTACTGGATTGCACTACATAGAAATCTAATGAAATCAGCTCTATCTTTTCTCAAACCACCGCTCACACTATAAGCATTTGATATTCAATTCCGTCAAAAAGCAGCAGAGCAATTCTCAGAAAACATCGCTGAGATATTGAAATATGTCTTGCAAAAGCGTTTGAATCAAATGTTTCAATATATCTTTCGGTATATTCATAAACTGAAACTAAGAATATTATAATAAGCCCTCAAACAACGACGACGCCCAAATCGGCCGTAATAAAGCCTCCTAAAACTGAACCAATAATACCTCTCTCTGAAAAAGACTACTATGTAAAGGCTTTAATACAATACCTTAGCGCTAATGCCATAAATGTTTCTGATAGATAACGAAGTTTATTGTCACAATAACATCTAACAACGGTCAATAGAAAAACCTCAACCTTGAGTATAAATGGAGGCAATCTTGAGAGTGCAAACACAGCCTTCCCAAGAACATAGCTATACTGGTCATTTAGCGAAGAAACTCCTCATTGGAAAAGCACCTCACAAGAGATACAGTAAAAATACCAACCGCCTCCGCTCTCAGTTTCTCCAAAATTAGCTATCGCTATGATAAACGTTATCGTTCAAATCTGTACCATGCTTCTATCGAAAAAACTTGACATGCCTAACAACATATATATTAGCTTTTTGTAAAAATGTATAATTTATAGCATGTCTATTTAACATGGGGGGATAATGTGCACAAACAACTGATGTTTCGGTTTTATGGGCTTGTTGTCCTGCTGTATCTTTCTGATATGGTTTTATTTTTAAGTAATCTTTGGAATGCTTATCGCATAACATCCTCATCGGTTTTTCTAGGCGTAACCATGGCTTTGGGCACCCTTATGCCCTATCTTTTGAAAAAAAGCAGTCTTGTGCGCATTAAAGCCTCACTGCGGTTGGTCGATTTATACAAAAGGCGAATCATTATCTATAGCCTTCTTTTATTGATTGCTCTTTTCCATTACGCTGATTCCCCCTTTGGTTTTATTGCTGTCTCTATCTCTATCGGCTATCTCTCTTTGATTACCTTAAGCACACTCGAGACTTATAATACTAAACTAGCACTTAGTGGTTATATTAGCGCCCAAAAGGCTTCCCGCATTATGCAAACAGTGGTGCAAATTGGCGCATTTTTGGGAGCAGCACTGAGTGGTTATCTCTTAGAAGCGACCAGCCCTCGAGGGGCAGCAGCTGAAATCGGTTATAATGGTTTGATTGTGACACTTTGTGTGTTTGACATCATTATAAGCCTTATAGCCGGATATATTATCTTTTGCGATGAATACAACGCTACAGATACCACAGCACTTGCAACTGGTAAGAAGCCAGCACCTACACCGCAAGTGGATGAGCTCTCCCATGAGCTTAAACTTTTATGCGTCTGCATAGGACTTATTGGCTTTCATATTTGCGCTTATAATACGCTGGCAACTATTCTTTTTCAGAGTGTGAAAAATTTTGGCTCTGAATATTATGGGCTTTGCAGTGCGGTTGCAGGCGTGGGCGCTTTTTTGGCTGCTTTTATCAAAATCCCTCGTTTTGAATTTATTCTCCCAGCCCTTATGTTGAGCATGGCTGATCTTATTTTTAGCACCACACAATCGCCCTATTTGGCTGTGGTCTTTTGCTTTTTTATTGGCTTTTCAATGAATACCATGCGAATTAATGCCCGCAAACATACGATTGAAGCGACCAAAACAGAGGCTCAAGCAGAGCTGGTGGGAAGCTATAGCGGCATGCTTTATACTCTCTCCCAATCGGCAGGTTATGTCATTCTTGGTCTTCTTACAAGCTCTGCCCTTATGGGTCCTCAAGCAGCTGTTTATCTTCTGCCCCTTATAGGGTTGATAATCTTTATTTATGTTCTTTTCCTTTTATCGCAGCGGAACAAAGTATGAGAAAACCTATTCTTATTGTCGACCCTTTCTCCACGGGTGCCCTCTATGGCCCTGCTTTGCAAAAATTAGGCTATGCTTGTTATGGTGTTGTCTCTCAAGCAGCTCCTTTTTCACACTATATGCTTTCTTATCAGGGAAAAGGCATGGCAGAAGCGAAGCTTCATAGTGTCGATGAGATAAAGAAACGCTTTCCTATCGGCACGATAGAGGCTGTAATAGCGGGTGCCGAAAGAGGTATCTATTGTGCAGAGAAATTGGCGGCTTATTATGGTTGTCTTGGGAATAACCCCTTGACTACCGATTGGCGACGGAAAAAAGCAGCGATGCAAAAACGCCTTTGTGAAAATGGTTTATCTTACATCCGATCAAAGATTCTTACAAAAAACGATTGTACTTTCGATGGTTTTGAAAGCCACAGCGGCTATGTGGTAAAGCCAAATGATTCTGCAGGGAGTGATGGTGTTTTATTTTTCTCTAATCTTGAGGAAGTAGTAACGTGGACCTCTGAAATCGACTGGAAGAAAAAAAATATTTTTGACGCACCTAACGAGGCTTATTTGCTCCAAGAAAGATTGGAGGGAGAGGAATACATCGTCGATGCCGTTGTAAAGGGAGAGGCTATAAAAATATGTAGTTTGTCACGATATAAAAAAGGTATTCATAATGGAAGTACTTTTGTTTATGAAACGCTTGATGTACTTGATTCTCAAGATCCCTCTTATGCCCCTCTTATCTCTTATGCAAAACAATGCATTCGCGTGCTGGGAATTGAATATGGACCTGCGCATATGGAAATCATGCAAACAGCTCGTGGTCCAGTGATGATTGAAGTAGGAGCCCGACTCCACGGAGGAATTGCACCCACCTTGTTCGCACATTGCTATGAAGATGATTTACTTGAAAGCTCCGTTAACCTTATTGCAGGCGTGTTTTCGCAAACACCAAGTCGCTTTAAGAAAAAAGGGCGTATTATCTTCCTTATCAACGAGATCGACGGTCATATTATAAAAGATGTTAATGTATGGCGGCAAAAGCTTCATTCTTGGGAAAATGTGGTTCATTTTATGCTCTTTTTTAAAGAAAATGAGCCCCTCCCCCTAACCATCGATTTAAATACCTGCCCAGCTATTATAGCAATTTGGGGACACAGTGATGATGAATTATCAGCTTTGGAGAGGATCATTCGTAGCAATTTCTTATAAAATACAGCAATTGGGAGGAAAACATGGATTCAGAAGCGCAGTCAATTGAAAATATAGACAAATATTAAAAATGGAAGCAAGTCATTTTTAAAGAATTCAATGCAACCATGAATAACACAATTAGGCCTTTTCTGCCTATTCGGTGTAAATGGATACTCAAAAAATATGCTTAGATTTGGGTTCTACAATAAGTTGACCGCAAAAAATATGATGGAAGACCTGATAACTTATTGCGATAACTATAAAAGTTTTGGAAAGAACACATCTTTTGTTGCATTCGAGAAGCCTGCCCCCGTACAAAGTATCGAAGTTTATAGAGAAAAATTCTGGTCTATACTTAAAGATTTGCGAACTCTTGATGACCAAGAATGGCCTAAGCATATACCAAAAAATATGTACAATCGTCTATGGGAGTTCTGCTTTCATGGCGAACCTATGTTTATAGTTTGCAATATCCCGTCTCATATAAACAGAATAAGTAGGAGAAGTTCTACATTTATGTTAACTTTCCAGCCTAGGTGGGTTTTTTCTGATCTGCTCGATACAGAACAAAAAGCAAAAAATGCATTCTCCGCTGTAACAAAAAGACTTGAACCTTTTGATATTATCACAAAATCTCCTTTTTTAGGAAAATATGGCGAACCCCAAAATAGAGAATGGACGCAATACTTCCTGCAAGGTAATAATATTGAATCCCCACCTTGCCCATATCATATAATGGAGCACGATAATGACTAAATTTTCTAAAATTAAATTAAATAAAAATATCTATGATATATTCAAAATGATGCTTCCAGAGCAAGGATCAATAGAGATACAAAGAGATTTTCCAAAAAAAAATACACGATTGGCATATTCACCAGGTCGATGAAACTCTCTTAATTATAGAGGGTGAGCCAGATTTTTTCTATAGCGAAAAACATATAACCTGTACACCAGGAGATATTATACATCTACCTGCCAATACAAGGCACAAATCAATTGCGGCATATGTAGGATGCATATATGCAATTGCTACAGAAAATCTCACTATTGGAGATATTAGAGATGGGTAACCGCACGCTCTTTAATGGATTCTTTCTCATACAGGATTTTATTCTTTTACTCCTGCCTCCCATAATGCGCCCATAGATTCTGCGGAAAATAAGGCTATGAAGTTTACGTCCTCTACCCAAACCAACGTGGAAACTTTTCAGAAACCGCATTTTACAGTACAAAATAGAACGTTATTCTTTAGGAAAAAAAATGGATCAAGCTTAACGGATTAAACAAAAAGGAAATAATTTTGTTTACAGCTTTATTGTCGAGCATTCACGAATGGATTCTGGTATTATCTCTATCTGAAATTCCCTACAAGCATGAAGCAGAAAAGTTATCAAGCATATTTAGTATACCTAATGAAAACTGCTATTACCATGCGTGATGGCTCTAAAATGTAGATGGATTTGAATTTTTAAATAATTTTTAACTCTTGCATCACTTTATTTCCATACTTTTTAAATAATATTCAATAACTTAAGTAAAATAAATATTTTTATTTTGGGTTTTGTTGTGTTGTTAATCTAAAGCATGTGAAGAGAATATATTAAAGAATTAAAATATTTATATATCGAAATTGAAGATGTCCTATTTTACCCAAAAAAGAACTATTATGACATAGGTGAATTTAGCTATTAATCTTTTGTTGCCAACAAGTGGTAAAATGATGCTGAATGTAGAAAAAATTGCATAAGAACCTTTAACAAAAATGATTAAAATTTAGATAGAATTACAAGGTATAAAATAGAATTTATTCCATCAGCGCTGCAATTTTTTCTGGTTAATTTATTCTACCAATATCATTAAAGCTTTCTTCTAATGACATCGTCTATCATTGGAAGGAGATATATGATTGTTTTTCGAATTGTGACAGCACAGAAATTTCGTGATTTATTTTGTCCATTAAAAGATGTTTGTTAGTTGAGTAAGTTAAAAAATACATAGCATTCCGTATAATGTAATGTGTATGTATAAAACTTCTCAGGATGATCGTGTTATTTGGGAAAGATTTTACAGCAATTACGAGTATCTCTAGAATGAAAAGCACTGATTTTTAGAACAGAGAAAAACATTGATTATAACAGTTTATTAGGCTAAACGCAAAATATTATTCTAATAATTGATGGTTAATTGTAACGGGATAGTTTTTTGATAATCATAAAGAAAAAGGTATAGAGCGTGTTTCTTTTAGTTAAGGAAAAGTATTGCTCATTTTTCTTTCTAAAAGTAAGCAAATTCAAAGATAATTTTTTGTTCTTATAGTGGTGAGAAAATAATTGTCGAAGTCAGTGAAGGGGAGATTCTAATAGATTGTTACAAAGTTTAATAAAAGTTGGAATACTTAAAAATTCTTAGTTCCTATGATGATTTAAGAATACCAGATTAGGATACGGAGAATTCAAGAGCTCAAAACTTTGTGATAATATTGGTTTAGAATTACATCTTGTTCATTCAGACGAGATGAGCCAATTATTATATGTCACAGAGACATATGGGTGGAAAATTTAAAAAAAGCTTATCCAGAATCTGACTTAAAGGTTATTGGAACTTTAGTAGTAAGATTGGCTTGGTCTCATGTTTCTCAAAAATTAGCAACCAATCTTGTTGTGACTAGACTAAATTTGGAAGATCTGCTCACTGAGCGTTTTTATAATATTATGAAATGATAAAAATATTAATATTTCTTCTTGTCCGGGACATGAAGCCGGTGCTATTTGTATTTATTATCCGTTGCACCATTGTCCGAAATATATTTTAAGTGGTTGTCACTTGAAATATGCCTTGGAAAATTATTTGGCAAGAGAGCGTACCTATATGTATTGGAAAGTAATTTCCTATTATTTGTCTCAATCTATGGGTACAACGTTGCCAAGTATAGAATTCATGCTGACAGATGACTTTCAAAAAATAAGTGCCTATAACGCATTTGAACTAAACTTTTATGAAAAACTGGAATTTAGTACCGAACCATATTCGACAATGGAGAAAATCATAAAATGGCTTGAGTCTCTGTTTAAGAGGGAGGGGGCTAGTGCGTAATTCTGTTTTTCTTATGATTGTGATTGGTTGTTTGACGAGTTTTTGTGCTAGTGGTGTATTATCTATTGGCCTTTCTTTGTTACAATTCCAAGATACAACGGGAGAAGCGTCTGCTACTTTAAATGTCGTTAATTTAATCGCAATTGGAATTGCTGGCTTATGTTTGGGAAATGTGTTGGCGTACTATCAAGGCTTTATAATTGGGTTTTATAGTCAAATTATTTGCGCTTGTTTATTGTCTTTCTTATTATTTATGAACAATCCGGTGCTTATTTTATTTGTATTTTTTTTACTTTTTCTCTTGATGGGGGCTGATAATCCAAATAACAATAGTGCCTTGAATCAGCTGGTTCCAGCTCCCAAACAAAAAGCTGGAATTTTTGCATTTTATACTAGTTGCTGTCAGTTTTTTGTTATTATATCCCCGTTGCTTATATATTTTATAATTGCGCATTTGGGGCACAAAATAGCCATAGCCTTTATTGTATTTATCTATCTTTTGAATGCCAGCTTATGGTTTTGTATAAAGTCTATACAACAACTAAACAGAGCAAAAGAGCTATTAAAAAAGCCATCTCAAAAAGCTTATGGAGTTGGGTTCAGGTGCCTTTGGCGGATTTCTGCGTTGCGTTTTTTAACGATTAATCGTATTTTGAATAATTCTCTCTATACGGGGCCTATTGTTTTATTGCCACTTGTTCTTGCTTCTATAACATCAGATAATATAAAATTTACAGCTATTCAAAATTCTATTTTTGCTTTGTCAGCACTGGGTTTTGTGATCAATGGTCTTATCTCATCTTATTATTTACGGAAATTTCCATCTTTAATTCGTTTTTTTGTATGGGGGGCACCGGCTTTTGCCGTGATCGCAATCTCTTTTGTTTTATATTTAAATTTTACTCAATATTCCCTTTATATTATGGGATTTTTATTAGGTATTGGGCAATTTTATTTTAGGGTATCGGGCATAACAATTGGACAAGCTATCACACCTAGTGAAAATTTAGCCGAGGTGATTTTGGCAGGCGATGCCAGTGTACGCATCATAACAGCTTTATTCTCTATTGTGCTTTTATATGCAGGAAAATTTTTTTCATTTTCTATATTATACGTCCTGTGTGTATTTATAGGCTTTTGCGCCCCTTTATTTATTTTGCACGGACTATCTATTTACATACAAAGCTTAGAGATAAAAGAAAGCGCCGCATGAATGATGTTCAATTATTATATTACGTCAGCCTTTTTTTGATTATCGTATAGATAAAAATTTTGTACAAATATTCATGACATTAATTTTAAATAAACACATTGCGTGAGAAAAGCTGAGGTATTCGTTACCTCTCATGTGGATAAAACGCATTTAGCCCGTTAATCAACGAAATTGCAAATAGCACTATGATCACCATTAATTCTAAAAGCTCTACCAGAAGTTAGTGATAATGGCAAAAATCCTTTAATGATATTTGAAGAGATCGTTTTAAATTAATGGCGGGGTATTGCCCCCCTTTGAGTTCGAATCCTCTACACCTACCATTGAGTTGCAACAATAGTCGTCCTGAAAGATAACAAAATCAAGGTTTTTGTTGCTACGGTACTGAGGGTTTGCATTTCAAATACTGGGTAGCATGAACCCTTTAATGCAGATTACTACGGTACTATACCGAGGGTTCGAATCCTGCCTTGCCTTCATTGGAAACGGATAATCGCCGCAAAATATACGGTGATTAAGCCAGTTATTCACCGCAACGTGCTGTAGCTATTGCTGTCTTAATAATCGGAGCAACAGAATCTTTAGATATATTTCTGTCAGAGCAATATTTAGAATTAAGCCATTCAAGCAAAGGCTTTTGTCCCTTGCTTGAATTACATCCACAACAACAGAGCGCTATATTTTCCCGTGTGATTATGGATGCGTCATTAATGATATGCTCCCAACTTGCCGCCGTTTTTCTAGAAACGTTTACTGGCGTAAATTCTGACCTGCAATAGACGCAAATCTTATCACGATCCCGCACTTCTTTTTCCAACCAATCAGGAATGTTCCAGTTATTAGCCAAGGTTACTTCTCCTCGGAATTTGTTGCGTATCTCCAGAGGCTGCATACTCATCCAGCCAGCAGAATGTGTTGACCAGTTTCATCTGCTCTACAGAGTCGCATGGGATTTCCAGCAATTTTGGATTAGCGATCACGACCGCCAAACACTGTACGCGTGACACGGCAACATTCAAACGGTTCTTGCTGTAGAGAAACTCAATGTTGCGCGGCAGATCTTCGGCGCTGGATGTCACCATAGAAATCAGCACGATCGGCGCTTCTTGGCCTTGGAACTTATCAACGGTGCCGATCTTAGCATTGTCCGGCAGGATGGAGCGCAGATAATTGACCTGCACATTATATGGCGTGACCACAAGAATATCGTCCTCGGTGGATCGGGCGGATGCCATTACGGTCGGTAAACTCTTGGCCAAGCAAAGCATCATATTTGGTTTTGATGATCTCGCCTTCCTCAACGCTTTTTTGTGAGCAGCCTTCATGCTCTGCCGGGATCATGACAATCCCTGCATTGGGCAGATCAACGCCTTGCAGATTCAGGCCGCGCTCAGCAGTGCTTTTATGAGCAGTCAGGCGACCATCATAAAAGGCATCAGAAATAAACTAGCAGATGCTTGGACGCATACGGCGTGTCTGACCAAGGAAGATGCCGCGCTCAGCCGGAATAGTGGAATAATTGCCCAACAAGAATTCCAGCACTGACAATCCAGCCTCGCCCGGATGAGTGCCTTGGATAGGCTGACCAAGCTGCATTTGATCTCCTACCAGAATGATATTCTTGGTCGCCGTGGCCATCGCCACCACATTGGCGGTAGCAACTTGTCCGGCCTCATCAATAAACAGGTAATCCAGCTAACCATCAAAGTGCGGGCTGGCAAATGTCCATGCGGTATCCGCAAACAGATCAGTGCCAAGGCTCATATTCTCGATCTTGGTTTCTGAGCGGATGAATTGCCCATCAAAGACGGTTTCATCATTACCGCTGCTGGTTTTTTTTGATGCCATGGAAGTTCCGGCCTTTTTCAGCAGCAACACTTTCCACTTTTTCCAGCAAGTTGTGAATGGCCTTGTGCGAGTTGGAGGTAACGCCGATTTTCTTGCCGCGTTTGATCAGGTCCACAATGATATGGCTACTGGTATAAGTCTTACCTGCGCCCGGTGGACCTTGGATAAAGAGATAGCTGTTATCTAATGCCGCAATGGCTTCCAGCGCATCGCCTTGCAGATCATCAGAGGTGATAACCGCTTCGCCCGACTGCTTGCCCTGAATGCGTGGTACATTTCGCGCCAGTAGTTCTGTCGCGGCATGAGTGCCTTCTGACGCTTCCAGCACATGGTCGGCATAGCGGTAAATAGCGGAGCGGATGATCTTGCTGTCAATCGGTCCCGGTGGGCCAATTGATAGGCTTTCCGGCAATGGTTCTTTGCTGACCCCGCGCTTGATTTTGACAATGCAGGCATCTTCATCGATTTCAACAATCGTGCCTGCATTTTCCATGACAGCAATATCAACGGCCTGAGCGCCGACCTTCAACTTGTATTACTGTGAAGGAAAGCGATCGCTGTATATCAGGGAACGCTTTTCAGGCTCGGGGCTGCCAACTTGCCGCAGGCCACCAAGGCACTCCGTATCGTCAACCAGCTCATCTTCAAATTTGTTCTGCCGTTCAAAGCTGCTCCACCATTGCGGCTTGGCTTCCCGATTATGAAACTCCCGCAGATGCGATAGCCGCTCATTGATCGGCGGTGGGTTATTCTCGATCACACCAAAGCGGGTTTGGTAATCCTCATATTCGATTTCCCAGTCCTTGCGCTGTAGCTTTTCTTCCTCGGCATATTCCGGAAGGCCCTTAAACCACGGCGCATCTTCCGGCTTAAGTGTCAGCAGCCAATCACGCAGCAAATGCGTGGAAACGCAATCCACCTCGTTATAATCAGGAATCTCTTGCAGCAATTCATCAGCACCTGTTTCACGCCATTCGTTGTAGACGATGATGCTATCGGCGGCGGGTCGCCACAGCATTGGCACGCTTGTCCATATAGAAGGTTTCCATGTTTTTAATGGAATAGCCGGGTTCAGAGGTGCGGATGCTTTCACGCACCACCAGATACATATCAATGAATTTCTGGTTGCGAAGCAGATTATCCAGCTGCTCTTCGCAGACCGCATAACGGCAGGCCAATCGTATCAGGGCTGTGGTTTCATAGTGGTTGTAATGATAGATATGGGCATGTGGGTGTTTAGCAAGATGATCAGCCAGAAAGCCCATGAAGCGCTTAAAGGTCTCTTTTTCTTCTTCATGGTCATGCGCCCAGAACGGAAGGAACAGCTCCTTGCCATCTTTGAAATAATACACCCCAAACAAATACTCCAAGCCATTCGGGTAAAGCGGATCGCCTTTCATATCAAAGAACAGGTCACCATTATCCGGCACTGGCATACGGGTAAAGCCCTTGCCTGGAGGAAACGGAATGATCTGGCATTTATTCTCCCCAGTGGTGGCTTTGTGGTGTTGCAGGACAGCTTGGGAGCGCAGGCGTAAAAATACATCACGGCTCAAATCAGGGATTTTGGTGTCAGGTGCAGTGGCGGCAAGCTCTGCAACGGTGCGGATACCAGCCTTCCGTAGCTTATCCATCTGTGAGCGCTGAATGTTGGCTACAAGGCTTAAATGGTCATCTTGCTCCCACTGCGCTTTGCAGCCATCACGCCACGGGCAGAAATTGCAATGGCCACAAGGCTCAGGATATGAGTCCGCAGGCGGGTTTTGCAGATAGCTTTCAAAGCGGCCTTTGGCGCGGGTGTAGTAATAGAAAAAGTCAGCCACGCGGAAGCTGTGTTTTTCATGGTCGCCCAGAAACAGATGCATATCAGCCGGGCGCAATCCTTGCAGGTCAGTCAGCAGCTCAGAATAGACGCAAAGCTGCATGATATGCTTGGGCTCAGCCGTTCGCGCCAGTTTGGTATCCAGCATCTCATAGCTGAAATCGCCTAAGTCTGATGACGTATCGCACTTAATCAGAAAGTCAGCTTCACCCCGCCAAGGCGGCACAAAGAAAACGACCTGATAAATGACATCCGCACCGGACTGCATGGCCTCCAGTGTTAGCTGGGCACAATCTTGCAGATTGCAATCTTTAGGGATTTCAACGACGGATTTACCTTCGTCTTTAAGCTGCTGGAGATACACCGCCTCATGTTCCAAGCCTTTTTGCTGCAGTAGCTGAGCTGTAGTGCTGGCTTCGGCCTTATCTATGCTCTCGCTCAGCGCCTTCACATCAAGGAAGCTCGCATGGTGACACCCCAAAAAGGTGACCAAGTCCGATGGTGAGTAGAGAATCTGATCGTTACCGTATTGCTGCACTTACATCCCTGCCATTTTTTATCATTGCCCTTGTGCTTATGAATATTTTAGAATATTTTACATCTTAATGACCAAATTATAAGTAAGAAGGCATGTCTGACGAGCACGATATTCTGACAGTTGAGGAAGTGGCCCGTTACTTAAAAGTAACAGAACGGCACGTCTATAAACTCCTTTCAGACAGGAAGATACCCGCGTTCAAAGTTGGTGGAGCTTGGCGTTTCAAACGAGAGCAGCTCGAAAAGTGGATAGAAGAAGGCGTTAACGAACAATCAAAAGAAAAAAGAACCAACAAAGATGATTGATATTTTTAAGACAAAATACAGCGATTGGAATTCTCTTGAGAGAACGCTTGAGGCTATTGGTGACAACAAAGCTAAAGGCGATGCGTTTGAATATTTCTGTTATTTTTATTTGAAGTTCTTATCTGACTTACATCAGATTAAAGAGATATATTGCCCAATTGTTGATAACCGTCCGTTTCCAAAGCATGTTGTTGATAAGCTTCGTCTGGAGAAAACAGACTATGGCGTAGATGGAGTTTTTATCAACAACGCAGGAGATTATATCGCTTGGCAAGCCAAGTTCCGGTCTGGGCGAGCAGCACTTACATCACGCGAACTTTCAACATTTTGGGCTGAAGCAGAGTACGCTGATTACAGGTTTATTATTTCTAACACTCACATTCTGCCGAATGTAGCTCATAAAAAACCGGGCATCTAAGTGCATTAGTTGACCGATTTACCTCTTTGGACGAAGACTTCTTTTCTTCTTTATATCAGTCTGCCATTTCTCAAAATATTCAAATTGAAAGAGATAAGAAGAGTCCTCGACCATATCAATCTGAGATACTTCAAGACATTATTTCTGGATTTTCATCAAGTGATCGAGGAAAGCTCATTGCGGCTTGTGGAATAGGAAAGACTCTCATCGCACTGTGAACCCTTGAGCATCTTCAAGCTGACAACGTAATATTTTTTGCCCCAAGCCTGCAACTTGTTAGGCAAGCACTGGAGGAGTGGTCCGCTGAGTCTTCATCGCCATTTTAGTATTTGTGCGTTTGCAGTGATCAAACAGTTGATGCAGAAGTTGATAGCAATAACATTGATATAGGCGATATTGATTACCTGTGACTACCTCAGCAGAAGCTGTACGTAATTTTATTGCCCAGCCTTCTAATAAAAAGAAGTTTATTTTTAGTACATATCACTCTGCGGAAGTAATAAAGAATGCGCTATCCGAGAATGAAAATAGCTTTTCATTCGATATCGCTTTTTATGACGAAGCGCACAGAACTGCGGGAGTTTCAAACTCTCAGTTTAATATTGCTCTTGACGATGCTGCCATAAAAACAAAGAAAAAACTTTTTCTTACCGCCACAGAGCGCCTCGTTAGACCAAAACTAAGTTCAAAACTCGAAGAACATAATCTCTCTGTTTTTTCTATGAATAATAAAAGTATCTATGGTGATGTTTTTCACCGGCTTACGTTTGGTGAAGCAATAGAGAAAAATATTATCTCAGATTATCGCATTGTATTTACGGGAATTAGCAGTTCTGAATATAATCAACTTATAAAAAACAATGTTTATGTGACTGATGATAATAGTCATACAGAAACTGTTCAAAATATTTATAAAATAGCTTTGCTAAAGAAATCCATACAAGATCTTGGATTAACAAAGGTTATATCATTTCACTCCAAGATTTCTGAATCTCGTGATTTTGCAAATCGCTTGTCTGCTGAGAGCTCTTTTTATGATAAAAAGACTGCTATTGCACACATCAACGGAGCCATGACTGCTCAAGATCGTGCTGAAATAATACAAAATTTTGAAGACTCAGAACTGGGAGTGATCACAAATGTTCGTTGCTTGACTGAAGGAATAGATATTCCTCTAATTGATGCTGTCTTCTTTGCTGACCCTAAAGGTTCAATGATTGACATTGTGCAGGCTGTCGGTCGTGCTGTAAGACAGAAATTTGGAGAAACAGGCAGGCTTTCGTATATAATCGTTCCTGTGTTACTCGATCAAGAAGGTGAAGATGTACTTTCTGGAGCTGGATTTGAAGCTTTATTTAATCTCATTCAAGCTATGCGAGATCAAGATGAAGCTCTTGCAGAATGGATCGATTCAATCAATTTGTCTGCTGCAAAAGGTCGAATAAAAGGTAGTAGTTCTGTTCCGGGAAAAGTAGTTATAAATCTGCCAACGGAATTGAACACTTCGGACTTTGAAGATGCGCTTTTGCTACGAATTGCAAACGTAAACAAAAACCCAACGGGTAGCATAGGTGTCGGTAGTAAACTTGGAAAAAATGAAAGAAAAGGCGACTTCACACGTATTTTTAAGACACTTTGTGACTATACACCAATAAAATTAGAAGAAAGCTTAATAGCTCCTACATTTGAAATTATCACTGATAACCCTGATGCAATATACACGTCAAAAGAGATCAGAATAAACAATAACAATGTATCTCACTGTAAAAGGGTTGGCTTCCTTCATGAAGTAGAGAGAAACAAATACCAATTAAGTAAACTAGGCCTTTTGTACAAGCAAGGCCATATAAGCTTTTTAGACGCTCTTAAAAACCAGTTTCTTTTGTACAGGGAAGAACATAAAGACGGTATTCTCTTTCCATATAGGGAGGCGATTAGCTTCATGCTTGAAATAAAGAGCCTGAACTACATCCAGTTTTTGTATAGCTTATTTTCAATTCAATTCAATGATGGAAAGCCTGATTTAGAACTTGCAATATCGGTTGCCAAGGAAATAGAAGCTGCATACCCTAATATTTTGCTTACAAACGAAGCAAATAAAAATGAGATACTTAAAGACTTAAATTCAAGATATGAAAAGGATTTTTCGTACAATAATGTATGGACAGATCGTACTACAGCTGGAAACCAGTATCGGTACCTTATGCGGCACCTAGAAATCTTTGATGAGTGCTTTACCTCAAATAAAAATATCTTCTTGATAATAAAGGAAAAAGAAGCGTTCCTAGCGTCACTCCTTGCGGAGTCAGAAAAACACATACATAAAGATTATGGAGATACGCTATGGGTGAAATAAATCAAAAAAAATATTTTAGCAAACATTTAAAGTCACTTGGTCACACTCCGATTTATAAAATGCATAAATATTTCGCGAGAAGACCTCACAATGTATTTCGTGAACTCATCGACTTTTATACGAAGGAAGGTCAAATAATTTTTGATCCATTTGGTGGAGGGGGCGTCACCTTAATTGAAGGGTTAACTCTTAATCGAAAAATTGTTTCGACCGATGTTAATCCGGTAGCCTCTTTCATCCAGTATTGCCAAATTTGTGACGTTGATGCCGCTAAAATTCTTTCTTATGCACTTGACCTTAAGAAAATGGTTAAAGGTCATTTTGAAGATTCTTTTACAACAAAATGCGGAAACTGCAAAAACGACAAGGCACATGTTCGTTGGATAGAGCATGCATATTTAATAAAGTGTCCACATTGTAGCAAAAACACGTCCTTTCGTAATGACAATAAAGCGCTTAACGATGCTGGAAAACCAAAGAATGGCATATATGTCTGCGACCATTGCAGCTCAAATATTAAAGCAGCAGACGCTCCCAGAATTTCCAGTGAAATAATTAGCTTAAGATATCGATGCAAGAAATGCGGAGCACATGATGCAAAGGAACCGTCTAGAGACGATATTGAGAAACATAAACAATATAGGGAAAACCTAGAGAAATTAAAAACTAGTTTAGGACTTCATTTTCCTGATTTTGAAATTCCGGCTGAATGGGACCGACAACAGGAAGACTGTCTTCATAGAAAAGGCTTTGTGAAATTTACGGATTTTTTCACCCCAAGAAACCTTTTGATTTCGGCGAGCTTTTTTGAAATGGCCAAGAAGCTTAAAATTCAAAAAGATATGAGTGATCCCGAGTATGATTTTTTAATATTTATATTGAGTTCATTAATCAGGTACACCAACAACATGAACTTCTCAACTTCATCTTGGATGGATGGAAGACCTGTTGCGTGGGCAAAGCATGCGTTTTGGATACCAAATCAATTTATTGAAGCCAATCCATTTGAATATTTTGACAATAGATTAAAGGCGATCAAGTCTGGCCTAAAAGATCGAGATTCTAGATTTAATTCAAAGAAAAATACTCTGAACTTCTCAGACCTTGAAAAGGGCTCTGCCGACTTCATGGTGCAATGCGTGGATTCAAAACAGGTCGATATCCCAGATGGTTCTGTCGACATGATTATAACTGATCCACCATATGGAAGTAATGTCCAATATGGTGAATTGTGTGCTTTTTGGCAGGTCTGGTTAGAAGGCAGAACTAAGTTTCCATTTCCAGAGCATAAGCTTGCCTCTGAAGCCGTTGTTCACAGAAAAACAAAAGATAAAACCTACCAGAAAGATTTTTCCGATTACTATGAACTTTTACTCGGCGTTTTTCAAAAATGTAACAGAGTATTAAAATCAGACGGTTGCTTGGTTTACACCTTTAACAATAAAGATATTAGAGCATGGTATGCCGTTATCAAAGCAACCTTGGATGCAGGATTTCATATTGAACCGGAAGGGATTTTTTACCAAGAAGCCATTCATGCTTATCGAGATACGGCGCACCTCCGTCACGATGGAACTCCACAGGGTGATTTTATTTATACATTCAGCAAGAAAAGTCTGCCTAATGAGAAAGACTATAATGGCAGTTTCAATGAATGTCTCAATGATACGATGTTAAAGCTTCAAGAAAAAGACTGCAGTGTGTCATTCGGGGAATTTTTAGTTGAGCTTTATGCTAACTCGGCCCTTTGCCTAATACGTCAGATTAAAGATGGAGCAAATATTGAGGATATCGAAAACGAATTTAATTCGATGTCGCTAGAAAAAGCCTATGCGCGGATAGATCTAAGAACTAATCAAGAAACGGAGGGCTTAGCGGATGTTGCAGCTTGCTAAATCAGAAAATCAACCACGTTTGATATGGTCGGATTTGGAAGATACATTTTCGTCTACAGAACTCTGTAAATCTTTAGAAGATCTAGAAGAAAAATATAATGTTTCAAATGAAGAATCTTTCTTTAAAAAACTAGTTAACACTTCTGTTTCAAAATTACAGCCATACCACAGGTGGGTTAGATACCGCGAAGGTTATGCAGGAGATCTTGTTAAAGAAATTTTATCCAGATACCCAAACGTTTCTGGCAGTATTGTTCTTGATCCCATGTGCGGCTCAGGTTCAACCTCTGTAGCAGCGTCAGAGCTAGGCATTTCATCTGTCGGCCTAGACGTTAATCCTTTCGCAATATTATCTACAGAAGTCAAATCTTACGCTTTATCTACAGGTGAACTGCAGAAACTTCATAAGATAATAAATAATTGGAATAAATGTACTGACCATGAAAAATATGAATACAACGAATATGAGGATCAAATTAGTAAATATTTTGATCAAGGCAACTTTACTGAACTTGTTAAAATAAAGCGTCGCATTCACGAAGAATCAAATAAACGCATATTCAACATTTTGAATTTTTGTTTATTAGCAATTTTGGAGGACTGTTCTAATCGAAAACGTGATGGTAACGGGCTGGCAACAAGACCTTCACCTGTAGGTGACGTTAAAAAGCGTTTCTTGGACCAGCTGCAACTAATACTGATTGATTATGAAGAGAACCCACACAATGAGGACAGTTTAGCACGTGGCGTAGAATTTGATGCAAGAAAGTTGAGTTTAAGTGCTATATCTGGCGATCACGCTGGCTCTATTATATTTTCTCCGCCCTATGCAAATTCATTCGATTATTTTGAATCATATAAGCTGGAAATTGTTTTTGGAGAATATTCTCTACTAAGCAAACTTGGCAAATACAGGGAAAGGCTTGTACGAAACTATAGAATTAAAAAGTCTGCTGAAAAAACAACTGATATTGATTTAGTTGATACGCTGTGTGTTGAAATCGAAAAAAAGATTCCTGAAAAAGAGAAAATGACTGGCAAGCGTGACAGTCGTACACGTCTCGTGCTGGGTATGCTTCGATCATATTTTTATGATATGCGAACAATTATTGAAAACTGCTACGATGTTTTATTAAAAGGCGGATTTATGCACATCGTTGTCGACCAAAGTGCTTATGTAGGAATACCCATACCCACAGATACACTCCTAGCTAAGATAGCAGAAGATACAGGTTTCAAAGTAAGGGAAATGATTGTTTGCCGAGGAGCTAGCACATCTGGCCAGCAGCTGAAAATGAACCCAAGACTCAAAGAGCTGCTTAGAGAAACAATAATTGTACTAGAAAAACCACTCTAGTGTATTTGATAAAGCAAGCATTCGGCATACCTACGCCGAACTAGCCCTTTGAGCTTACGTCTGCCCGCCCAAACCCAGCGCATGAACTGTTCTGGTACTTCGGCGTATTCCTCACGATTGATTTTACGGCGCAGTGTTGAACGCTGGAGTGCTCCGCCGCCAAGATTGTAGGTGAATAACACTAGCGCATCGAATTGGCCATCTGTCAGCGGCACATTGATTAGGTGCAGGACGGCACGCTCTGCGATCGTGGCATCTTGGCGCAAGAGTTCTTCAGCCTGTGTTTCATCAATGCCTGCCGAAAAGTCCTCGTCGTTTTTCACAACATGGCCATAACCGATTGTGGGATAGCCAGCTGGGCAAAAATAAACGGTTCGAGAGAAGCCCTCGAACCGTTTGATCAGGTCCAATTCGTTTTGTGTGATATGTCTCATTTTTCCAGTGTTCCTATAACTTTAAGGTTCTTGCTCCCATATTCAAAAACGCCATGCCATTGCTCTTGCCCGAGGACTTCTTTGCGCTCAATCATCAGCGTAAAGCGGTCAATGCCGTATTGCTTGGCCGTGGCGTAATCTTCCAGTGCGTACCAAGCTTTACGGGCCAGTGTGGTGGCCATTTTCTTGACCGTGTATTCAAAAGCATCGAGCAGTGCTTCGAGCTCTGCATCGGTACACTTCTCATTTTGAACATCTTCAATCACGGCCTTGTAAAATAGTTTGCTCATGGTGTTATCTCCCTGTTTTCAATTACTTTTTACACTTACAGTAACGCTTCATTCCGGGCGCTTATCAAGTGAATAAGATCTTGTTTTTCAAGGATTTGAGCGGAACTTGGCTAAGGCACGTTGATCAAACCAGAAGGACATGACAGCGGCAAATAATGCCTGTGTTTCAGCATCCCACAGGGCGATCAGTCCGTCAGTAATTCCGACACCCTGATCCAATAACTTGAACAGTGCAGCGGTTTTGACGGTGGCGAACAGAATGAAAAACGCATAGGTGATAATCGGGCGAACAGATGCACGCAGAGCCTCAACCCATTTCACCCCACTGGGCTGGCTGGCATGAGCATAGAGCGCTTTGCTTTCTGCCACATCGGCCTGCACCTGTATTTCTTCAAGACGCTGCGTATGGCCTTGACGTTGCGCTTCCGTATAAAGCTCACGGATGACAGACAGGTGCTTGTAAATGGCGCTTTGTTCTTTATCCAAAGCCTGTGCGGCAAAGGCCAGATCATCCAGAGTGGCCTCATGGATAGGTTTGGTGGTGTCTTCTTCTATGGCACCAAGTGCCGGGATTTGAATAAATGCCGGAACATATTTGGCGTAAAGGCTGTCTTTAATCAGCTTTTGTAACGATGGTTTAAACATGAAACCTCCTTGATTTCGTGGGTTAAAATTTGCTCTTTGGTCATGTCGTTTCGGCTGCCGGGTTCTGACGCCGCCCAAAGAGCAAAGCGGTCGCGGTATTTCCTGCTTCAGGTCTTGTATTTCCGCGAGAACCCGGCATGTTTTCTTGCCTTCAAGGAGTTACTTACCGAGAGGACTCAAAAACTGTCGGCGGCTCAGTGCAGATATTCCGCAAAGCCACGCTCCTTCAGCGATCCGCGAAGTTCGGACAGCGTCCCGTAGAGGGTTGAGCGTGGGGTTTTGGTTTTGCGTGAGATTTCACTGATGCTGAGCGTTCGCAGATCAACCAGCAGAAACACAAGATGCGGCGGCATCTGCTGAACAGCTTGTTCAAGGTCAATTTGAAGGTCGCGGTTGGTCAGGTCTTCGGTTGCAGGGTCAGGCAGAGCGTTGTCGTCGCCGTCCTTATCCTCAAGCCACGCATCAAGTGAAAAATCACTGATGCCGGACCCACGTTTTTGGGCGCGGGCAGCCTCAATGAGGCTGGCACATTTGTGGTTGAGGATGCGGTCAACAAAGGTCGACCATTTTGCTTTTTCAGGAACATAAGCCTGCTTGCGGGATAAATAATCCAGCATCAGCTCTTGCTCGAGGTCCTCGACTTCTACGCCATGAATGGCGGAGTGCCGCATCAGGCTGCGTGCGTGATAACGGACTTGGTTTACGACATAAGGATAGATGCCTTCATAGTTGTTTTTGCTCATGATTTTCGTCTCCTGTTGCGGTTAGCCGCCACGCGGGCGGGTCAACTGGGACTGGCGAAAACTCACTGGAGACTCTGAAAATCGGTGCGTTACTCAAGGCGCAAAAACAAAAAAGCCCCGCATGCCGGGGCTTTGGTGGGTGTAAATTTTTTTGAAAAAAATTTCAGGGTGGTCGGTGAAATTTCACCGAAGGGAGATTAGGCAAATCCAAAATGCTTTAATTGCTCATCCCAAATATCGGGAAATGGGGTTTGTATATCCTGCAGGCTTAACTGGCGCAGCTGCGTGCCATCCAAGATGGCCTTTTTGATCTGGGGAGCAAGTTGATTGAGGCGCAGTATCCGCGACATATAAGAGGTGTTGATCTGGCGTTGGCGTGACATGTCATCAATGGATTTATAGCGCCCCGTATCAAGCAGGTTTTGCCAGTAATAGGCTTTGGCCAAGGCCGTTACGAGTGTTTCGTCTTGCTTGGGTGCTTCTTGTGGCGGGGTCATTTGGTAGCCTTCAGGCAAAATAATCATTTTCTTGCCACCATATTTCTTGATCCGCATTGGCACCCGGATTGAAATGGTGTTGTTCGCCATCATTTTTACGCATTTATCCATGCTTTCTCCTCCAGTTTTTTTGTTGAAGTGCCTTGCAGCCGCTTGTCTTGCTCGTCCAATTCCCGAGCCAAACTATCCATGCCTGCAGCCCTGATCCGGATATCGACAAATTCATAATTGACGATGACTTTTTCAATCATCAGCTCAAGGATGCGTTGTTTTTCAGCAGGATAAAGTTCTTTCCAGATCGGGACGATGTCATTCAGGTTGCTGTAAACCTCATGCTCCGTGATGGTCTCATCCTCTTTTTGTGCTTCGCGCCACGTTTCCATGATCATCTCCGGCGAGGCAAAAACAGCTTGAAGCTGATTCAATATCAATGCCTCCATTTCATTGGTGCTGACATTGCGAACCTTGCAATCCGGGTTGATACCTTTGCGGTAATGTTCACAGGTGTAATAGCGATAAAACCTGCCACCTTTTTTACGGGTATGACTTGCCACCAATCCACATTCGCATTCACCGCACTTCAAAAGCCCCATCAAAATGGCCTTGGTTTTCTTCCGCGTGATTGCGCCTCGGTTGATGGTATTTTCTTTCATGGTGGCGCGGACTTTATTCCACGTATCCATATCGATGATGGCTGAAAGGCGGCCTTCGTAGATTTTATCTTTATGTTTGATTTTTCCGATATAGATGGGGTTTTGCAGAATCTTATAAAGGCCGCCTTTATCCATTGCTTTACCACCGATAACACGTTCGTTTTTGGTTGTGCGTTTTTTGCTTAATACCCCCATGCGCGGCAACATCTTTGCCATTTCCGTGGGCGACTTGGTCATCAAAAATAGATCGAATATTTTGCGGATACCCTCAGCCTCATCGGGCTCAATCACAAGCTCACGGTTTTTGACCACATAGCCCATAGGTGTGACACCCCCATCCACATGCCTTTGCGTTTGGAGGCTGCCAATTTATCGCGGATACGTTCGCCGATCACTTCACGTTCAAATTGGGCAAAGCTGAACAGGATGTTCAGCGTCAATCGGCCCATTGATGTGGTGGCGTTGAATTGCTGAGTAACGGAAACGAAGGACACTTTGTGCTCGTCAAACAGATCAATCAGTTTGGCAAAATTAGCCAAGGAGCGTGACAAGCGGTCAACCTTGTACACGACAACTGTATCAATCAGGCTGCTTTTGATGTCGTCCATAAGGTGTTTTAAAGCTGGGCGATCCATATTGCCGCCTGTAAAGCCGCCATCATCGTAATTATCGGGAAGCTGGAACCAGCCTTCATGCTTTTGTGAGGCGATGTAGGATTCACAAGCTTCTCGCTGAGCATCAAGGCTGTTGAACTCCATGTCTAAGCCTTCCTCGGTGGATTTGCGCGTATAAATCGCGCAGCGTTTTTTCGGTGTGGTTGTGCTCAATGTTTGCCTCTTTGTGCTTTGTTGTTTAATCCGAAGAAGGCAGCTCCAGACCAGCTGCTGCCTGTAATGGCCAGTGCAACCTTGGACAGGCTTTTGTATAGGCAGCCTGCATATTCATAACCTTCCTCTACAATGGTGACCTGATATTCGATGCCCTTATATTCCCGCACCAGTTTGGTACTGGGGATGGGCCGCTGATATTGTGTCTTGCGTTTCGGCTTGGCTTTTTTGCCAGAGCCGAATAAATCATTGGCCTGCTGTTCGATCCGGTTCTCAATCTGTGGATCAACGCCGTAAGCAAGATCCTGCAGGCGATACGCCAGTCTGCAGACAATGTGGCTTTTATGGCCACCAGGTGGTTCGGCCTGATACACATCCCGCCATAAAGCCTTTAAGTCGGATAACGGCATATTTGGGAGCGCCGCCACACGCGCCAGAAGTGTTTTATCCATTCTTCACTTCCTGCGATTCTGCTTTTTTCTTTTACTTCAAGCGGAGGCGTTGCCAGCCCAAGTCGACAATATGGGCGACTTCCTTTTGCCGATCTGCATCGGACACAAGTCCGGCAGGAAGTTGGCCCAGCTTGATTTGTAATCGCTCTCGTTCGGTGAGCTCTTTGTTTTCATGACTCATCAGGAACTCCTTGGTTTTTTGGTTCTTCGTCATGGACATGAATGCTTGGAAAAACCCTGAAGTCCAATGAATTAGAGGGATGTGTTGGCTCGAACTGACGGTTCAGGCGTATCTTGCGACGCAGGATGCCAAGTGTCAGCAAATGTGCTACCTCATTGCGGCGATCTCGTTCATTTATTAGGTTTGGAGAAAGTGAAGACATGGCGAACCTCCTTGAGAATTATTGCGTCGTTCAAGGAGTTACTTACTGAAATGACTTGAAAACTGTCGGTTCAGTCAATGCTGTGCATTGAATCAAATTAGGCTTGTGAAAATCATAAGCCTAATTTATATTAGGTTGTTAATTAAAATATAGTTGAAGTTTGAAAATGTCAATTTTGCTCAAAGATATATGGCCGATTGAAAATTTGGCCGACTATAAAATTCACTTTGCGAGATACAACCAGCACTCGCAGCCGCTAGAGGTATGGGGAAGAAGCAAAGAAGAATGGCAAGGCTGGCAGGAATACTGGCCGGGCCGCAATGATTTTAACAGGCCGCTTATTTTCTCACTCATGCAATTTCACTACGAAACCGACATCTGGCTGTTCGGTGGTGTGTTCAGAGTATTGGAGAAACATGCAGACCGCTATGAGGTTGAGCTTACTGATTTGGGCAAAGAGTTTATTGGGCGTCTGAAAATCCGATCATCTTATCGCAACCGCACGACTAGGACCAATATGGAGCCACATTACCATAAGTTTGAAGTGCAAGAGATTTTGCGTGAGCCATATTCCGGTAGAGCATTCTGCGGATACGATAAAATAGACTTATCATTTGAAGAGCTCGAAGTCTTGATCAAGAATGACAGGCCAGATTGGAAAACAGCACTAGAATGCGTTAAGGGTATTTACCCGATTACCGATACGCATACGGGAAAACGCTACATCGGCTCTGCTTATGGTGATCAAGGCATATGGTCACGATGGAAGTGTTACATTGAAACGGGTCATGGGGAAAACAAAGGCATTCATGATATGATAAACAAAGCGGGAATTGATTACTGCCGTTCTCATTTCCGTTTTGCGTTGCTTGAGCAGCGGCTTAGCACCCCCCCCCCGATGAAAAAATACTGGAAAGAGAAGTCTTCTGGAAACGCATTTTGCTCACAAGAGGCGAGCAAGGGCTTAACCATAACTGAGTGTAAGATGGATAGATTAACACAAGCACAACAGAGTTTATTACAGGCCATTGAGCGCCTGAAACGTGCCATGGAGATGTCGCCCACGGTACAAGAGCTTGCTGTGGAATTGGGGGTGAAAGCACCCAGTGTGTTTGAAGGGCTCAAGCGACTGGAAGATAAAGGCTATATTCGCAGACAGGCGCGAAAAGCGCGGTCCATCGAAATCCTCCATGCACAAACACCGGATAAGACCAACCTGACGGCTGTTCCTGTTTTGGGGATGGTTGCGGCTGGCCAACCGATTCTTGCTCTTGAAAACAAGATTGGTCAGGTCATGGTGCCGAATAATGTTCTACGCGGGAAGTGCTTTGCGCTCAAAGTGCACGGCGACAGCATGATCGATGCTGATATTTTCGAGGGAGATTACGTTGTTGTGCGCCAGCAATCTATTGCTGAAAACAGCGATATTGTGGTGGCCATGGTTGGCGAAGAGGCCACTGTAAAGCGGCTGAGTATTGAAGGGGAGCATATTGAGCTGCGCCCTGAAAATCAGAAACGAAAACCCATCATCATAGGACAACAGGATGAACTTAAAATAATTGGGAAGGTCTTACACGTCTGCTCGGGTATTGACACCGAGGCCCTCCTAGACGAACCCCAAGGAAGATAACTACATGAGCACCTATAATTTACGACGTTTTGCCCAACCTGATGTTTTGAAACACATCGAACAAGATAATCTGATTACTTTTCTTAAACGGTATGAAAGCTACCTGACCAGACGCGGGTTCAGCTTTGAACTGAATGAAGATAATGAGCTGGATTTTGAAACGCTCTGCCAAGTTCTGATGAATCCATCAGAGGATATGGACATTGAATTCGTTGAAGCCTTGTTTTTCATTCAAGAAATGTCCGATGGTGAACATTTTGAAGAGTTGAGTGAACAGGCTGAAGCCAATAATATTGACACGCATGAAGATTCAACAGCAGCTGATTTGGCCTTAGCATTATGGCTGCACGATCCCGAGCTTTTAAAGCGTCCTCACGCAGAGGCGATGATCCTCAAGCCAAAATCATTCATGTATTTCCAGTCTGATCAAAAGTCCCCTGATACGTTTACTCTTCCAAAATCAGAAACCATGCGAACGCTGGAAGCTGATATGGACGCTTGGTTTTTGAAAAATAAACGCGGCACTGACTGTCGAATTTTGCCTGTCAGCGCAGAGGACGAAGACAAGACATACTTCCTGATCCGTCATGGCATGCCGTTTAAGCGTGAGGGCAAGATTGAATCTGGACAATCCAAGACCATTTTTTACCGCCCAGAGTTTCATGACGTGATTGTCTATGATCGTGCCAATAATGAACTAGCCGTCTTTAATAAGTCCGGTGCCAAGAAAGAGCGCACCATGTATTTAGATTTGTTCAGCCAACATCTCTTCGGTCAGGCTGAATATTTCCCCGGCGCAGAAAAATATACATTGCAGCCACTGATCGATAACGGCGTTGATGCTTTGGCTTGTGCCGATATTGATGGACTGGAAGATATAAAGCTGGTAGAAATCCAGCACCAGTTTCTTGGACCGTATAATGACAAGCAGACGCTACGCTCAAATGATGTGTTTGCGTCCTTAGCCTCAAGAGATCGTGAATTCCCGAACTTTGGCAGACTAGTCTCAGCCAGTTTTTCGGTGAAATTTGAAAATGCCAAACGTCCACGCATGGTCAAGGTGCGAACACCGAATATGGCCAACTTTGATCGCAAGGAAGATTCTCACCTGATTGAAACATGGCTGCGGAAACGTGGCTTTGTAAATGAGCAGAAAGAGGAAGAAGACAGCAAACAACCCGTAGCACATCAGGAGAGTCATGACGCCGTATCAATCGCCGCCATGGCGTAAACTCACAGAGCTTTCTGGTGGCAAGGGTGTAAAAGCTGAATGGCTAGACTTTCCAGAAGAATTGCTTGCCATCACCAATGAGCAGGCATCTGCCATTCCCTGTAATGGCCGAGCTGGGTGCTACATGAATGTCGTGCAACATGGGTCTAGCGATATTGTTGGCATCTGCACATCAGATACCAAGCAGTGCGACCGACGCACGCTCAAAAAATCAGAACTGGCGCTGTATCGCATAGATCATAAAAAGCTGGCGACCAAAATTGCTGAGGCCATTGGTTTTACTGAGGAAAATGAAAAGATCACGGGCCAAACGGCTCTTTGGAAATTTGGTGTGCTCAATCCGCAAGCCGAGCATAGCTTTCCTGTCTATTGCTTTTTGGGCCAGACATCCTCGCAGTTGGATAAAATTGTCAATCAGCTTTGCATGGCTGATCAGACGTTTCTGTTAATTGCCTCCACCAGCAGTCTTATCAGCACTGCCAGCTCTGACGCAAGCATCAGGCATAAATCCAAGCTCATCGGCATAAATGATGTGCTCGTCGTTGATGCTGCAGGCAAGGTCACGGCGAGAGACAGCGCTCAAACCATCATCTCCAATTGGTTGGAAACGGTGTTGCCGAAATCAGCTAAACCGGGATCTGAGTACCAATTCCCGACACCAGCAGGCGCAACATGGGAGCAGTTTGTGTTCGAATTTACCGCAACAGAGATGTTGTCAGTGACATGCGGACAAACTCAGAAACGTCTGGAACCTGAGCATCTGAAGATGAAAGATCAGAGATCTGGAAAAAGAACGAACCAGTGGACACTCCTATTGGTTCTTGCAAAAACCGGGGGAAGCCTCTCGTGGCAGGATAGCGATGCAAATGATAAGCTAAAAAAGCAGAAGCAGGAATTAGCAAACAAACTCAAACAGACCTTCGGCCTTTCTGAAAACCCGCTTCGATGGTCGCGTAAAGAGGAGTGCTATAAAGCCCGCTTCATCATTCGCGCAGATGATAATGTCCTGCGTCAGCTCACTGGTTGACAATGCTAGGCATAGACTGCTGCGAACTGGTCAATTGCCAAACCCTTGATTTCCCATGACTAAAAGCTCCGTACTTCGTTTTTCCAAGTACGGTGTTTTTCAGGAAAGGGGCATATATAGGAGAAAAATTAGAGAAAAACGGGGTGTTTTTATAGAGAGGAAGTCAATTGCAAATAGCGAAAAAGCCCGCAAATGCTGGGCTTTTGAGGCTATGCCATATAAGGCATATGAAAGTTCGTTTTAGGTTAATGGCGGAGAGAGAGGGAGCGTTATATTTATATAAAATCAATAAGTTATATAAAAGTTCGGGAGTTTTGATTCCTTTGATTCTTTTAACTTATTTTATGTCTATCCCGAACCTTTTTGTAGCTTTTTGATTGCTTCTATTGCAAGGCGTTTTCTATCAGCTGTTTTGGTATAAAGGGATGCCATTTTATCTTCTGTCCAGCCAAAAAGCGCTTTCATTTGTGAAACCGTAGCACCAGCATTGGCTGCACGTGTTGCTGCTAATTTTCGCAATCCGTGCGCTGATTTTTTAATACCTGCTGCATTACATGCTTCACGAAAGAGGTTGCCAAAACTTTCTTTGACAAGCTTATTTCCACCTTTACCACAAATGAATGTTTCATTACCTATAGGACCAATTTTAAGGGTTTCCTCTAGTTCTGGTAAAATAGGAAGAAAAACATCTGTTTTAAATTGGCTCTTTTCTGTTTTGAGATAAATGATATTATCTTTGACGTCTTTCCAGCCGATACGAACGGCATCACCACGACGCAAGCCTGTATAAAGAAGAACATCAATCCAGACGCGTTCATGTGTACCATGTGACCAACGGTGATAATATTTGTCTATGTCCTCTTCTCGCCATGGTAGTAATCCCTCACTGTTTAAAGATTTTGGTGCTTTTATATTAAAGGCAGGATTTCTATTTAAAAGGGCATTATCAACCGCCCAATTAAAGAGACCATTTAAAGAGGTCAAAAAATGTTTTGCCGCGGCGGGGGTATCTCGCCTTCTGTCTACGGCTTCAAGAATGTGTTGTTTGTTTATGCTTTTATATGCACGATCACCGATATGTTTAGAAACATTATTCAGAATTCGATATTTAACTTTTTTAGTGGATTCTGATTGATTATGCCATTGCATGCTTTGTAAATACTGATGCAATAACCAATCGAAAGACCCTTCTGTGAGTCTGGTACGCCTCTTTGTTTTGGAGGAGCCATTTTGCGCTTGTTTAATAGCCAGCGTATAATTGTCAACAAACTCTTGCGTTCCATAGGTTCCTTCAATCCGAAACCGTGGTCCATGACCAATACGTACATACCATATAACTTTACCATGGCGTGTACGTTCACGAACAAGATGCGGTGGACGGCGTTTTGGCATGGCTAAAACTTTATACCGTCGACAGAGGGGCAACTTTTGCTGGTCTCGTAGTCTTCTTGTTCATTTTCAAGTGGTGGAAAATCGTCAATGCTATAAGTATTATCTGTCGTTGTTGGTGTTATGGTTTTATTGATATGAATTAATAATTCCCCTGTAGGTTTGATTTCTATGAGTTCACATCCTTGTTTTTTAGCTTCTCTTAAAGCACGAGCAATAGCTGGTTGCGTGATAGTAGGTGGGCGGTGTGGCATGTTTATTCCCCTTCATTTTAGATGTAATTCCCCCGTGGCGTGAATCACGCTTGTGTTTAAAAGTTGTTTGTGTGGTTAGAAAGGGACGTCGTCCCCTGTTAAGTTTTCTGTCTTTTCCTTGTAAACAATTTTGTAATCGGCATAAATTTGTGCGTCGCCATAAATTCTTGGATTACCATCAATAATTGCATATTTGTAAATTTGTGCGTCCCCAAAAATATCCCCCCCATATACTTTTCCGTTATCATAAACTTGTGCATTGCCATAAACGCGTGCAAAATAAGCAACTTTCGCGTTACCAAACACTTTAGCGCTGTCGTAAACTTCGGCACCACAATAAACCATAGCTTCATTACTAACCCAACAGTCGGCTTTATGACTTAGGTTGTCCTCATTCTCTATAAAGCCCCCAAGGTTACCTTTCTTGACGCCACCAAAATCTCTTAATGCTCTAATTCGGTGAAGCGTAAATCCATCAACATTAATTGTTTCATCAGTAAGTTCGTATTTTCTCATCTGGTTTGTTCTCCAGTTGAGATTCTTCTATTGTCATTAATCCAGTCGTCCCAACATACACATGCTTCACCGTAAATTTTTGCATGACCGTAAACATGCGCATCACCGTAAACTTGTGCACTTCCATAAATACGAGAATTGTCGTAAACCTTGGCGTTACCGTAAACAACAGCACGACCATAAACTTCTGCATTATCAAAAACGTGCGGTTCACCGCAAATATATGCATCACCGTAAACTTCTGCATGACCGTAAATGCATGGTTCATCGAAAACTTCTGCTTTGCCATAAATACGAGAATTGCCGTAAACCTCGGCATAACCATAAACTTGTGCATTTTCGTAAACCTTAGCATCATCATAAACCTTGGCATAACCCCCAATCCAGCAATTGCCATCATGACTTAGATTGTCTTCTTTCTCGATATAGCCGCCAAGATCACCTTTCTTGACGTCCCCCAAATCTCTCAATGCACGAATGCGGCGGAGCGTTTTGCGCCCAACTTCGATTGTTTCATCTGTCAGTTCATATTTTTTCATCTGGTCTTTTCTCCAGTTGATATGGCGTTATAGTCATCAACGTGTGCGCTACGATAAACTTCTGCATCACCGTAAACTTTTGCTTCTCCGTAAATTTCTGCCTTATCATAAACACGTGCTTCATCGTAAACGCGTGCATCATTGTAAACTTTTGCACGCCCATGAACATGTGCATTGCCAAAAACCAAGGCATCACCAAAAACCTTGGCATAACCATAAACCTCTGCATTATGGGAAACGCATGCATTACCGTAAACTTCTGCATGATCATAAATTTTAGCATCACCATAAATCCTTGCACTATCGCCTACATGTCCGTCTTTAATTTTTGCATTGCCATAAACTTCTGCCTTATCGGAAACGTATGCATAACCATAAACATGTGCATTATCGGAAACTTTTGCTTCATCGTAAACG
The DNA here is from genome assembly GCF_042197245.1 of Bartonella sp. AA18HLJMS. Classification (NCBI taxonomy): domain Bacteria; kingdom Pseudomonadati; phylum Pseudomonadota; class Alphaproteobacteria; order Hyphomicrobiales; family Bartonellaceae; genus Bartonella; species Bartonella sp. AA18HLJMS. Next base: position 54,194 of record NZ_JBHIRP010000012.1, read on the forward strand.
CGTGCACAACTGTAAACCTCTGCCTTACCGTAAACACGTGCTTTATCGAAAACGCGGGCACAATCGTAAACCTCTGCACGACCGTAAACTTCTGCATCACCGTAAACTTTTGCTTCTCCATAAATTTCTGCACGACCGTAAACGCGCGCTTCATCGAAAACGTGTGCGCTCTCGTAAACATGTGCATTATCGGAAACTTTTGCTTCATCGAAAACAAGTGCATTGCCATAAACACGTGCATCTCCAAAAACACAAGCCTTATACCAAATCCAACAATTGCCCTCATGGGATAAGTTGCCTTCATGCTCTATAAGACCGCCTAGGTCGTCTGCTTTAATACCACCAAAGTCTCGTAAGGCACGAATGCGGTGGAAAGTTTTGCCATCAACCTCAGTTGTTTCATCAGTAAGTTCATATTTCTTTTCCATGGTTTATTTCCTTGATTTGCGCACAATCCACCCGTAGCGTGAATCATGCATTACTTAAAAGTTGTTAGTAAATGGGTGGGGGTGCTGGGAGGAGAGAGCACCCCCATAGGTTTAAGCAGCTTTTGCCAAAATCTTTTGCATCTCTTGTTCTATTTCCCCTAAAAAGATTTCGACCGCTTTATTAATCTCTTCAATGTATTGCTCATCACGGTTGATGCGTTTGATTTTCATTCTCAAACCAGTAGATCTGCCTACAAAGTTTGGATTATAGCTCATGAAATCACACCACTTTCGTCCTGTACAAGCCATTTGGAATTGCATTTGTGCGTGATATTCAGGCTTGATTTCGTCATACATAAAAAAACGAAGATGAGTTGTTGATTGTGGACATTTGACTTCAATTAAACCGTCCTCTCCAATGAACCCATCAGGACTTGCACCCGCCATTTTCATTTTTGGGTGTGGGATAAACCCGCATCTTGTGACTTCTGTGTCATAAATGAATTCATATTCTCTCAAGGCATTCTCTTCATGTTCAATGCCCCATTGCATAGCCGCTGTTGTATAAGATTGGCTTATTCCCTCTATTAAGCGTTCTGTCATGAGTTTGATTTTGTAGTCTTCATATTTACTTGTAGGCAAACCTTTTGCTGTCTTACTGAGTACGTTGTAAACGTTTGAAGCAGTGACTTTACCCAAGCGCGCTTGAAACCATTCTGCTGTTCTTTGTTTCATCTCACACCGCCGTTTGTTGCTCTTGTGGCGTTGCTATATCGGCATCTTGTATAGTAGAATCTGTTTCTACCTTTTGCTTGTTTTGTTTCTTTTTCAAAAGATGCAATACCGTTTGTGCTTGTCCTTCAGACATATCGTCAAGCTTTTTGACGTCGACATAAGCAAGTATTTTTTCTTCTTCTGCTTGGGTTTGTACGATGAGTCTTCTGATTTCATTGATCTGTTGTGGAAAAGCCTTTTTAATAGGTGTGTTCCCATCCGTATCATCATCTTCACTCACGACATTAAGAAGCATACCTAACAGATATCTGCGTGCGTATGTGATTGCAGAACCAACCGATTGTATATTTGACTTGCATCCTTTCGTGTCATAAGGAAACTTTCCTTCTGTTGAGATTTTATTTCCAGACGGATGCGTCAAAGTCATTTCTATAATTATATTGTCTGAACTCTGTTCTTTGATACGAGAAAACAAAGCAAATCGGTGTTTTGCAAGAGTATTTTTTACAGCATCAATGTACTGGTCAAGGGTTGCATATTGGCTGTTTGTATGGGTGTTTGTAGAGTTTTTTTGTATTTTTTGATATTCTATTTGCATATTCGAAAGATCACTGGCAAATCTTTCGTAGTTTTGTCGTTCTATTTCTTTTTCTCGTAAGGCAATGAGACGCTCGAGACGGTCCATATCGACGTCATTTCCTAAGGCTTTATTTAAAATGCGTTCCATAGCAGTTTGTTCTACGGCTAAATGATGTGGTTCTTCAATTTCTGTTAGGTTAGTGTTTTGTTCCCTCATCTTGATTTCCTCCTATTTGAGCGCAATTCCCCCGTGGCGTGAATCACGCTTGTTTTAAAAAGTTGTTTGTGTGGTTAGAAACGGTTTATAGAGATACTATAAGATTAGTCGTTCGTATTTCTTTTCCATAATTGTTGCTCTTAATGCATGCTTTGTCTTTTAAGCTCTTGAGACAGCACACCAATTCCTTTTGCTGTGACTTTTGCGCAAGGAATGACTTTTTCTATTCCACTTGCGGTTTGAAGTGTGATGGTTGGACAATCCATAAGTTTCTTTTGGATTTTGTCTTGATAAGGAAGCAAATTTCCACCTGCTGCTCGTCTGTAAACCCAACCTTTTTTCTGTAAGAATTGAATGAATTGTTTTGGTTGCATCTCAAGTATTTTAGCGGCTTCTGTAAGACCAAAGAGTCCATCATGGCGCTGTAAGCTTTCAAGAGCCATGGCTTTTGGTGTTAAATCTTCAATGATGGTGTCTTTTTGATCTATTTGACCTTGTAGGTAATTCAAAAAGCCAATCATAGCCTTTGGACTTGAATAGTCGATTTGTGGTGTTACTGCTTGCTTTTCCAATTCTTGCCAACGGTCTATAATCCTAGCGCGTAATGTCATGCTGTAACCCGAAACTAAAATGAGGCATTCACGTTTAGGAAGGTTGTAACAAGGGAGAGTGCGACCAGTTGAATCTTTGTAAAAACCTACAAATTCACTCAGCCCAAATTTGGGCTCAGTACTTTTAGAGTGCAACTCTTCAAGCATTTGCTTAATATCACGCATAACGTGTTTATGTTGTTTACTACACAATTCTGCAATTTCACGACTAGACATGGTTGGAATTGTTGTGTTTTGAAAATTGCTTTCAGATGTTGTAATAAAATTACGCATGCTTCACTCCGTTCGCTGTGACAACATTGTCATTCTGCTTAATTTGCTGTCTTAGATGTCTTAAGAAATCTTCTAATGTTTCAGGATTTGAATAATCGATTTTTGAATTTGCTTTTTTTTCGCATTTCAGAAAATATTCACGCACTTGTTTACCTTTGAGACCAGGTTCACAAATGGCAATGTGTTTTGCTGTGTCTAAAGTGAGAGCATAATCTTTAAAAGGATTTCCACGTGAGGAGTTTGATAATTCTTTAGTAGAAAGTACAAAGTCGACATCTTCTCTAAAGCTAAGTTCTTTAATACAGTTTGTTATCCACTTTCTAAACTCGGTTTTTACCTCTAAAAAGGTATATAAATCACGAGCGCTAATAGTTTGAACCTTTTGATGCTGAATAATATTGTATTGAGTAGCAAGAAGCTTTTCCATTACAGACCTCATATTGGTGGGATTGAAAGGGGCGTCTTTAAAACGCCCTTAGATTTTAAAGCACATCACAAGGACGCAAACGGTGTTGTTGTTCATAAGTACCGTAAATCTCATCATTATATTTTTCGTCTGCGATCTCGTCTAAAAGTTCTTGGTAAGCATCACTTTCGAGTACAAAGTCATGAACTTTACTCTCCTCGTGGAGATGTTCGATATTTTCTTTTACATATGCTTCTGCAATTTCTTCAGAGATATCTTCACAATTATTCTCAGAAGGATTGATGCGAAAGATTTGGATTGCATCATCTGCCTCGTCAATAATTTTTAGAACTTGGCTTTCATCCAGTGGTCCCGACCGACCAATGTTTTGATCATCATCATAGACAACTAATAAGATTTCATCAGAATTTATAAGAATTGGCTTATCCATAATTTTTCCTCCCTAACGCCTCTTGGCGATTGTTTGTGCGTGGTTTATGGATATATTAGTACATTATGCACTAAAGATAGTCAAGTACATAATGTACTATTTTTTAAAAAAAAATAAAAAAAGACGAATCACGGCACAATTTAGAGAATCAAAATTTTGCTGTTTACTGATAAAAATCAAGCAAACTTGCTTCAATCTGTTGATGGCAATCTAATCGATAACGTGAACAGAGAATCGTATTGTGTTTACATATCAAGAATAGTGCGCCGTACACGACCTATTATAGAGATAGCGCCTTCAAGTTTTGGAGCCTTTATTGTTTTGTCGTATGAAGCGGGCTGAAAAGGAGGATCATCATTAGGTCTGTATCGTTTATATGTCGCTTGTCCAGATTCATCTGCAATTACATAGCAGGCATTAGGCACAAGTTTTTTGTCTCGCATATTTACAAATATTATAGAATCTGGAGGGCTAATTTTATTCATAGATGCCCCATCTACACGTAAAGCAATCCATTCACCGGCAGGAAGATTAACAGCCTCTGTCATAGGATAATCTGAAAAATCCATTATCCCATCTTGCTCGCTTAATTCTCCAGCGCTAATCCATGAAACGACAGGAATACTTATATTGAGGTTAGGATTTTCTTGAGGAGACTCGCCATACAAAATCCACCCCGGATCTACATTAAATACTTGTCCATAGAGCTCGGCTATTTGGCGCGAAATACCACGATTTCCATTTTCGTGACTAATTAGGGTATTTTGATTAAGAGCTGGTATAGCGCGCGCAGCTTCGCTTGGTGTTGCGTATCCAGCATTCTTACGCGCTATTTTAAGTCTATCTTTTGGCAAATAAGTCATTTGTACATTATCCACTATTTTTTTAATTCATTGTGTACGATTTTATCTTGATTTAAAATTGTACGTAATGTACTATTTGTGTCATGGTTAATGATTTTTATGTCAAAAGTTTGATTGAATCTTGGGGATCTATACGCCAATTTGCAAAAGAAATTGGTTGTAGCTATGAGGCTGCGCGTAAAATGCGTGATCGCAATAGTATTTCTCCAAAATACTGGAATATAATTATTCAGTTGTCTAAAGCCAAGGGTCTATCTTGGGTTACACTAGATTGGTTCCTACATAATTATGGGAGTAAATCCCATAGAGTTGTTCGTCCAATGACAAAACGAAGAAAAGATACGCTTCATCTGGTGGAGAAAATTAGTACAGCAAATGCATCACAAACAGTAATATCTTCTCATATTGCTGCCCCTACAGATAATAACGAACATCAACAGCATCATTCACACTCTTAAAGAAGAAAGAAAGTAAAGATGGATTATGGTTTAGCGGCAATTATTATACTTTTTACGACCAATGTAATTACGGTTTTTTGTTTGTGGGCCTATCGTAAAGTTTTTTATTTATATCGTAAAAAAGAGCAAAGCTATGTAAATGTTTTGCAAAAATCATATTATACTTTTTATATTTTGAAAGATTTAATACAGGAAATAGGTTTTCCAGAAGGCTGTACAATCGTTTTTAATAATTCTGATTGGAATTTTTCTTTTGATGAAAACAACCATTTAATAGCCAAAAATTCTTTAGGACCAGAATTGTCCATAAAGATGCATGGCGACACAAAATATTTCAAAGAAAACTCTCAAAAAATTTTTGAAAAACACAATCGGTCCAAACATTAAATGTAACGAGATGAGGCATGCAGTGTATTTTTGAATTGAGTAAGTTCATTTTTTTTAATTTATGACTAAACGCTCTGTCATAGCAAACATATAAATAGGTAGAGCCTTAAGGGGGGGATTATGATCACTAACGCACAAACCATTTTATGTCTTGATCTAGGGACCAAGACAGGCTGGGCGATATGCGGTGCGGATGGTCACATAACAAGCGATACAGAAGATTTTCAATCACGCCGTTTTGAAGGCGGTGGCATGCGTTATTTACGCTTTAAACGGTGGCTTACTGAACTAAAGAGATCTGTTGATGAAATTGACGCGGTGTATTTTGAAGAGGTGCGCCGGCATGTGGGTACAGACGCTTCTCATATTTATGGGGGCTTTCTAGCAACCTTAACAGCGTGGTGTGAACATCATCAGATACCATATGAAGGCATTCCTGTTGGCACAATTAAGAAGGCAACAACAGGAAAAGGTAACGCCTCAAAAGAAGAAATGATTAAGGCGGTATGTGCAAAAGGACATACGCCTAAAGACGACAACGAAGCAGATGCTTTAGCAATTTTATATTTAATGAAAGAAGGGGGTATATATGTCCAGTAAATTACCGTGGACGAGGCTTTTTGCAGATAGGTGGGCAGTAGTTGTCGATTATTTACCTCCTGTAGAAGGTAATATCTATATGAGATTGCGGTTTCGCATGCTTCGTACTGGTGAACCTCTTTTTTGTAACATTAAAGTTTTGTCTCATTACACTGGTTATTCAGTAAAGAAATTTGAGACAGCTTTGAATGTTTTGCTAGAAGAAGGATATATTATTCGTTTAGCAGATGGTCGTTTATGGAATCTCGATGTTGAAGAAGAATTAAAAAATTGCAATGAGAATTTAAATAAACTTTCAGAAAAAGCTATAAAAGCTGCGAATACTAAGAGAAAAAAACATAAAGATGACTCATCAAAAGACCATGATGATGTCATGATGATGTCATCACGAGGTCATGATGACATCATGATGAAACACATTAACATAAACAATAACATATATAATAAAAAAACTAATACTATCGTATTAGCAAAAAAAGAAATTGGTTCTGAAAGTTTAGAAACAAACGATTTGGTTGACGAGCCAACAGAGGTTGCTGCTGTTGAAACCACATCAGAGCAAATCACAACCTCATCAGACAACCAACCTCCCATTCACGAGCAAGAAAACGTTCCTAAGAAAGCAAAACGAGCGAAAGCTAATCGCGGTTGTCGATTGCCTACGGATTTTGAACCCGATTACGATTTTGCCATTGCAGAGGGCTTGCCGCCAGAGCGCGTCAAAGTCGAAATTGCAAAGTTTCGAGATTATTGGCGTTCAAAAGCCGGAGCAAATGCAACCAAAATCGATTGGCAAGCAACATGGAGAAACTGGGTGCGAAAGGCTATCGAGGGTTTAGAAAAAACGAAAAACACGAACAACAATGGTGGAAACAATGGAAATTACACTCAAAAGCAAAAAAGCATTGGGGAGCGTATCGCAGACAGTCTCCTTGATATCGGAAATCGAGGGTATTTTGAAACACATTCATGCGATGATACCTCCGAGCGGTCCGTTTGTTTTGAAGGATGGCAGCCAATTAACGAAACAGCAGGAGTCGATTGCTTTAGAGGCTGGTGATCAATTGCAAGAGCTCTTCGCAGTGAAAGCAGGTAAAGAGGATATAGCAAAAGCTATTCGCATGCTGTCGTGTGGTTTGAAAATAGCACAACAATCAGACCATGAGGGAATGGCGTTGACCTATGGAATGGTTTTGGAAAATGTCTCTGCATGGTCACTGATGACAGTGGTCAAACGGATTTTATGTGATGAAATAAATTGTTTATCCGATACGTTTTTTCCGAGCACACGAGAACTTGTCAGGTTGTGTCGAGATTTAGAAAACAGTCTTTTGAGAAAAGCCAATTTTGTACGCAATGCTGTTTTGAGATTCCGTGAAAAGGAGTTGAAAGAACAAGCAGAGAAAGAGCATTCAAGCCCCCTTACGCTTGTTCACAAGCAAGAGCTTGAAGAAACTTTAAATGGCATTGGTGGGATAATGAAACGCTTTGGTCCACAGCAAAGTAGTGAAAAGTGCTGATCATTTTACGATTAGGCATGCATTTAAATCGACAAAAAGGTACCATACAAAGCGATTTAAAGATTTTACGATGAAAACCACGTCTGTAATACAAAACGCTCTGTACGGTCAAATTTGAGGCAAATAGACCAATTGGTAAAATTAGGATTAAAGCATGTTCATTTTTAAACATTTATTCTTAAAAAACCGTAAACAACCCATGCAAAAAGAGTTTGTTGCAACAGCTGTTGGTTATGTTCCTTGGGGGGATGGGGTAGAGGAGTATTTTTACAACCTCTACGAATATGAAGATGGCACAAGAGAGTGTGAAAAGTTTGATGGCGGCCAGTATTATACCACACCAGAAAATGCGGATTTTAGTACCAAAGCGCAAGTGAAAGCATGGGTTTACGGTGGTGGTATTCCGAAAAGCGTTCTCAATTACGAACCTCTTATAGACGAGATCAATAAAGAGATCAAAAAATTATCAGAAGTAGCTTGACATTATTACAGCAATATGAATAATCGAATCAGGTGCCTAACGAACACCTTAAATACCAAGCGGACGAGCTACCGAGATAGTTTATTTTCCGCACATTAAAGGCTTTGACTCATTGTATGTTACACGCATATAATGATCTCGTCGGGTGTGGTTACGCTATACAATACCCTTACGGGAAAAGCGTAACGACGGACTTGGTACCGTGTTTGTTAGCGCCCGGCACTCTTTATTGAGTGTCATTAACAAACGTCTATTACCAAGGAGTTCATAATGAACACTCTTATAAAAATTACAGAAAGTGTTGCTAATAGTGCTACCACTCAGACTATGTCGAGTCGTGAAATTGCTGAGTTGTGTGGTAAAAGACATGACCATGTCATGCGTGATATTAAGAAAATACTTGAAGAATTATACACTGAAGGAGGTCTCCCCAAATTTGGGGGCACCTATTTAGACAAGCAGGGAAAGCCTCAAAACTGCTATAACCTCCCCAAGCGTGAATGTTTAATTCTTGTTTCTGGTTATAACACTACATTACGTGCAAAAATCATTGACCGCTGGCAAGAATTGGAAAAACAAGTAGTGACACCACAAATAAATCTTGCCAATGCTTTGGAAAATCCTCTTACGATTAAGCAACTCCTTTTAGAGAGTATCAATCAATTAGAAGATTTGAGAAATGAGGTGAGTACACTCAAACCAAAAGCAGAAGCTTTGGATGGCTTAAAACGCTCTGATGGTTTGTTCGGTTTGATAGAAGCAGCAAAGATGTTAGAGGTACGACCAAAGGATTTAACAGATTACTTGCGTCAAAACGATTGGGTCTATCGACGGGCTCCAGGGGCGCCTCTGTTACCTTATCAGGACAAGATCAAGAAAGGATTCATGGATTGCCCTGCTATTACGATTCAAAGACCAGATGGTACAGAAAAGGTGCTGCCTTCAACAAAAATCACATCTAGAGGATTGGCATGTTTGAGAGAACAAATCTTTGGGGGTGTGCAATGAATAGCAGTGTCGACTTCTTATGCGATTTGTGGCTGTCGTTGTTTAAGCTTTCTAATCATCGAGGTATTGGAGATGAGGACTGCAATGCTATAGTTGAGGTTATGGAATCGGTCGTAGATGCTCTGGTTTTAAAGCTTCAAGATGACGTGCCCAATATTACAAAAATCTTGGCAATTTTGACAGATTTTGGAGCTTCAGAACTTCCACATCGTATGGATTCTTTGTTGCGAACTTATGAACAAAATTTGGAGCCTCCCATTAAAAAGGTTGCTTAAGTAAAAAACATCCCCCTTCCCCATCTTTACAAGGTGGGGAAGACGTTTCAAGCCGCGTTTTTGATTGTAATAATGACTTGCTTGCCAAGAACGCTCAGTGCTTGCTCTAGTGTTTGAAGCTTAGTTGGATAATTTGGATCAAGAATGCGTCTTGCTTCTGTTTCTTTTTTACCCAAACGATGTGCCAATTCTGTTTTTGTGATATTCGCTTCATTAAAGGCTTCTACCACTGCGAGCTTAAGAGCATTCCACGCATCTACCGTAACCTCTACAAGGTCTTTATACTGTTGTCGCATTGGTAAAGGCAAACCACGCATAGGATAGCTCCGTAATGCTAACCCTAAAGCTTCAACAGCATTCTCTAATGCCTCTGCTCTATTTTCTCCAGCTGTTATTGCTTCTGGTACATCTGGAAAGGTTACAATAAAACCACCATCTGGATCAGATTCCAGTTTTGCTTGATACGTGTATTCCATGTTTAGGTCTCCTCGCCATGATCAAAATGCTTTTGAAACGAAAAATTAAAGCCGTTGAGAGAGTAACTCATACCCCCAACTGCTTTTTTATTATTTTCACGTAAAGTGGGGTCAATTCACCAGATTTTATAACGGTTGTCTTGTCTCCAAAAGTTACCAAATAATGTGACCCTTTGCCTGCATCAGGAGCTTCACTGTAATGAATGCCTCTTTTTCTGGCTTCTTTACGTAATTCTCTAAGCAGTGCTTCTCGTTTCATTTAGCCTCCCCCTTTTTTCATAAAATGAATATCGCACAAAAAGGTTCGATAGTCAACAATAAATCGAACAAAAAAGTTTGATACAGACTCTTAATGAAAGGATATTTATTGAATAAGTTAAAAGCAGAAATAAGAAAGCCATGCCATTTGTGTGACATGGTTTTTTGATGAATAATTTGTCAAATAATATTATAATGTAATACTTAAAAAACTGTGATTAATTAACTGAAATAATTGAATAAATATGCAAATTATGCTAAGATTTTTCATGTATAAATTGCTAATCTAATGGGGCTACAAATATGCTAAATAAAGTGACGTTAATCGGACGCCTTGGTGCTGATCCCGAAAGCAAAACAATGAATTCTGGAGCAGAAATAGTCAATTTTAGTATAGCGACTTCTGAGAGCTATACAGATAAAAGGACCAATCAAAAAGTAGAGAAAACAGAATGGCATTCAGTTGTGATTTTTAATCCACATTTGGCAAAAATTGCACTTCAATATCTCAACAAAGGTTCAAAGGTTTACGTAGAAGGAAAATTACAGACACGCAAATGGCAAGATAAAAATGGGCATGACCGTTATACAACAGAGATTGTCTTACCACAATTCAAAGGTGAATTGTATTTGCTTGATGCAAAGAAAGCTCAATCGGCATCCCCTACCCCTTCACCCATTACTTCTCAAAGTTATGCTATCGCTTCAGGTGCTCAAGATTATAGAACAGCTCTTAACGATAGCGTCCCATTCTGATTGAAAAAATATGGCTAAAAGAAAAAAACGTACAAAACGTGGTCGTCCTCGGATTAAAGGGTGTATCAGAGAACCAAATGGACGTATCTCACGAGCAAAAACACCGCATGAACCCATGGATAAATTGGCAATTGAAATGCGTGCCAAACGCTTTGACTTGACCATAGAAGAGGCTAAAAATCCGCTTTCCGGCACCTATATCGGGCGGCTTTATTTGCAAGGCGAAATAAATCAAGACCAATATGATGCTGCGCAAAAATATCTTGAAGTGAAAAACAATTACCTATGTGCAAAAGCATTGCCTAATGCAATTTATGATGAAATGCCTACAACTTCTGATAACGGAGCAAGAGAGAAATGGGTACAGAAGGCAACACAACGTCTTTTAGCTGTAAAAGATGTTGTTCAAGAAGCTCAATGTTTACACCGTCAATATAACCTTCATGCCGCATTACAGTATCTTGTCATAGAAGATCAATCACTACCACACCTTGTGCTTTCATTGCGCATTGCTCTTAATGCGCTTTATAAACATTTTACGCAAAACCGGTAGTTTTCAAGCGGCGTCTTGGATATTAATGGCAACCTCTTTTCCAAGAGCAATGAGAGTAGATTCTAAGGCATCTAATTTGGTTGCGTGGTTTAAATCCAACAATCGGTCAATTTGTACTGGATGAAGTTTTAAAAGACGTACGAGATCAGCTTTGCGTAAGTTTTTTTCAATCATAGCGTTATGTATTGCAATTTTTAAAGTCACCAATGAAGATACTTCAACAAAAGGATAGGCAATATCACGATGTCCAAAGGGAATAGGTTCACGATCTTGAAAACGCCCCATAATGACTGTTAAAAGTGCATTTTTAGCCTGTTCCAAAGCCTCTTTTTCATCGTTACCATAGGTAATAAATTCCTGAAAGTCTTTAGAGACGACTAGAAGAGTATCATTGTCATCTTTGATAAATTTGATTGCATATTTCATTTACACCTCCATATTCAGGCTTATTTTAGGTCAAGATCTTTAAGAATCTTCTGGACTAATCCTGTTCCTAATTCTTTTCGCGTACCATGCATAGGTAAAACGGACTTTTTAGAACCGCGCTTTACAAGCAAATGTCCACCTTTCCCTGAAGTAAAACTGCAACCATGCTTTATAAGATATCTTTTCAATTCTTGACTATTCATTATAATAATATAACATCTAAAATGTTTCAATACAACATAAATGTTGCGTTAAAGGAAAATAAAGAATATCTTTTAAAACACCATATTTAGGTAAAAAAATAAAAAAAATACAAGATCATGATTTTTTTTGTTGACATAGTGTAAAAAATCGTATTTAATGACGGTACTGCACTAGTCGTATTGTGTCTAAAATTCAAAAATATCCCCAAAAATTCAGTAAAATATGAACTTGAAACGTAGCTAGAAAGCCCTGTTTTCTCGGTAATTCTGACTAATCTATTTTTCAAATAACAAAAATCAATAATTGACTAATGATGTCATTAATTCATTGCCTCAAAAGGAGCGAAGATGAAAGCAATCATCACCAAGCCAATGTGTGTTGTTGGC
>NZ_JBHIRP010000013.1:0-55034 GCF_042197245.1 Bartonella sp. AA18HLJMS
GCTTGCTTGGAAAACAAGCCTTTTTTGATAAAGCTTATGATCAGACGCTCTCTTTCTCCAAACAGTTTTGTGCTGATCTCAAACAAGCAAAAAGGAAAGCAGAGAGAGCAAAAGCAATTTGGCAACAAAGCCAACCAATTAAAAACACTTTAGCAGAAACCTATTTACGTATGCGGGGTATTACATGTGATTTGCCTCCTGATTTACGCTTTTACGACAAATGTCCACACCCCTCTGGGGGTACACTGCCCGCGTTGGTGGCTCTTGTTAAGGGCGCTGGTTCCTTTGCTATTCATAGAACCTTTTTAAAAGACAATGGCTGTAAAACAGATCAAAAACCAGCCAAAGCCATGTTGGGTTCTGTCACTGGAGGTGCTGTGTATTTAAGTCAAGCCAATCCAAAACATCTGGTCATTTGTGAAGGCATTGAAACCGGTCTGGCTCTACTGTCTGGGTTGTTATCTGAGCCCGTGAATTTATGGGCGTCTCTTTCAACCAGTGGCATGATGCGTGTGAATTTACCCCATACAAAAGGACATCTGACAATTGCAATGGACGGCGATGATGCGGGTCGTAAAGCAGGTTTTAACCTCGCTGCGCGTGCCTATAGACAAGGCTTTGAGGTTTTTATCATGCAAGCCCCCTACGGTCTAGATTTCAATGATGTTTTGATACTGAAAGGTATAAATAAATGAGAGAGAATAAAAACAATATTGTCGATACCAACAATCAAAATGTTTCATTCAATGATAACGATAATGGCTCTTTAAATGATAAGACTTGTTTAGAAGCCATTCCTTATAAACAAGCATTGCAACAAAACGGTTGGGGGGAATTAAAGCCTATCACGGCGGCTCTTTTACCCGTCGAGCCTTTTGACCCATTACAGCTCCCAATGCCATTCATGGACTATATTTATGACGTTTCAGAGCGTCAACAAGCCCCTATGGATTTTATTGCTGTTGCTGCTCTCTGTGCCTTGGCTGCTGTCATTGGCAATGGCGTGCGTATTGCTCCAAAACAATATGATGATTGGATTGTTGTCCCTAATCTCTGGGGCGCTCTTATTGGTCAATCGTCAACATACAAAACACCAGCCATGAAAGCCGCTTTAGCTCCTATCACTTGCCTTCAAAAGGAATGGTATAAAGACTGGTTAAAGCATAAAGAGAAACAAGAAATTGAAGAGAGACTTGAAACTTTAGATAAACGAGAAAAGGAAAGACAAGCCAATAAAGCGATAAGAAAAGGAGAGTGTGAAACCGCTCGTGCTCTTTTGTATGAAACGCTCTCTAAAGACAATGCGCATGATGATGATGTCTCTCGTTTTATTGTCAATGATGTGACTGTTGAAAAGCTTGGGGAACTCTTAAAAGAAAACCCCCGTGGTCTCTTAATGGTGCGTGATGAATTATCTGGTTTTTTAGCCAATCTGGAACGAAGAGAATATCAAACAGACCGTGCCTTTTATTTAACAGCTTTTAATGGAGACGATCAATTTACTTATGACCGTATCGAGCGTGGAACCATTTTTATCCCTTATGTCACTTTATCCATGATTGGAGGCATTCAACCTTCACGCATTATTCCGCTCATTCAAGCCATACACCGTGGAATAAACGATGACGGTTTATTGCAACGCTTTCAAATGATTGTCTGGCCCGATGACAATAAAGAGTGGCAATTGGTTGATAAACCGCCCAATCAAGAGGGGTGGCAAAAGTATGAAGGGGTTTTTCGTTCTTTTCGTGATAAACGCTTAGGGTCTCCCGAACAGCCGCTGATCATGCGTTTTTCTGCTGAAGCACAAGTGAAGTTTTATGAATGGTTAGAGCATCTTCATAAAGAGGCAAAAGGAGGTAGTTACTCAGAAAGCTTACAAGCGCATCTTTTGAAAATGCCTAAGACCATAGTAAGTCTTGCATTGATTTTTGAATTAACCGAAGGGGGGCGTTTTGAAATCAATAAAGGTGCCCTTCAAACAGCCTTGCGATGGGAAAAATATTTGTTCAGTCATGTCAAAAGGCTCTATGCGGCGGCGGATAGCCTAGCAACAGAGGGGGCAAAATTGATTGTCGAGCACTGTGATCATTTACCCGATGTCTTTACTTTACGTGATATTCATCAAAGAAGTTGGACGCATTTAAAAGATAATCAAACCGTTAAGCAAGCTTTAGAGCTTTTATGTCGCTCCAATCGTATTCGTCAAATATCAGTGGAAAATAGCTCTCAAAGCGGTCGACCTACCATACGTTATGAATGGCACCCTTTCGTTAAAAACAACAGCATCAAACAATGAAGCCATTGTAATCTTTTGTTATTCTTAAAACCTTCAAAGATCTTATCGTACCAACAGAGGGTTTACAAAGTATCTTTGAGGGTTTTTGTTTTATAATTTTTTAAAGAAGAAACATACAGAGGTCCTTTTAAATCTTGTGTCAAAGATATCCAAAACACAACCTCTATAGGTTTTGACGGGGTTTTGAGTTTTGAGGGTTGCCCCTTTTAGATAAAAAAACGATAAAAAGTAAAAACGTTATATTTCAATAGGTTAAGATTTTACAGATCTTAAAAAAACAACTCATATTGATAACACAACCTATAAATTCAACTAATAATATACGTTTTGAAGGGGTTTTGATGGTTTTTACACCTTCAAAACCTATAAGGAAAATGATTCATAAAATCTATCAAAGCACTTATTCTGATATATTAAAGCCCATAGTACATTTATCTTGATTAACCCGTGAAATGAATAGCAAATTTCACTACTTTGCTGATCTTATTCCATGTCATGGGCTGTTGATAAGCAGCCTTAAAGACCCCTTTTGAAAAAAATATCGGCTTTTTTTAGCAGTTTTTTCCCTTTTTTATCGTTATTTGCTTTAAATGCATTTAATTGAATTTGTTTTGATTCTTTTGATGAATATTAATCATCTCATAAGGCAAGGGATTTTTATTACAATATGCTGCAATCTATTAAGTCTGATAATTAACAATTCACTTTACGCTCCCTTTTACAATCCTATCGTGAACAGACAACTTCAAATACTCTACGAGGGAAAGTGTTTGAAGATTTTGTGACAAAATATCTTATGTATGACCCTCTCCATTATGGGCGCTACGAAAAGGTAGAAACCTATTATGAATGGGCTAAAGAGCATGAAGGTTGGAATAAAAATGATATCGGCATTGATCTGGTGGCTAAGCTTTGTCATCAAGAGGGGTATGTCGCTATTCAGTGTAAGTTTTATCAAGCAGACCATCAGATCAGTAAAAAGGATATTGATAGCTTTATCGCGGCATCTGGAAAAGACATCTTTAAATATCGTCTTCTCGTTGACAGCACAGAAGTGGAATTAAGTGACAATGTGAATGCCATGATTAAAGGACAAGCGATACCCGTTTATCGTATTGACCTTCGTCATATGGAAAACAGTCGGATAGATTGGCAAATATTTGCAACAAAACAAGAAGTTGTTCTGAAATCAACAAAAGAGCCTCGTCCCCATCAAGAAGAGGCCATCAAGAAAGTCTGTGAAGGGTTAAAAGAAGCAGATCGTGGCAAGCTGATTATGGCATGTGGAACGGGGAAGACTTTCACAAGCCTTAAGATAGCAGAACACATAGCAGGAAAAGGCAAGCGTGTTTTGTTTCTGGTGCCCTCGCTTGCTTTAGTCTCACAAACGATCCGTGAATGGACAGCCGATGCACAAGTACCTTTGCGTTCTTTTGCTGTGTGTTCGGATACAAAAGTAGGCAAGCGTCGTAAAAACCAAGATGATATTGTTGGCATGGAAACATCAGATCTTGTGCTCCCTGCTACCACGGATGCCCAAGCCCTTGCCAAAGAAGCGCGTGAAAACCTAACAGATGCAATGACGGTTATCTTTTCAACTTACCATTCTATCCAAGTGCTTTCGGATGCACAAAAAGACCATGGGTTACCTGAATTTGATCTGATCATTTGTGATGAAGCCCATAGAACAACTGGTGTTGTGTTGGGAACAGAAAAGCATGAATCTGAATTTATCAAGGTTCATGATAACAGCATCATTCGGGGCAAAAAACGTCTGTATATGACAGCAACGCCGCGTATCTTTAGTGACACTGCTAAAAGGCGGGCGGATGAGATCAATGCTGTTTTGGCATCTATGGACGATGAAACCCTTTATGGCAAACAACTTCATCATTATACCTTCGCGGAAGCTGTCGATAATGAACTTTTAACTCCTTACAAGATTGTGGTCTTGGGTATTAATGAAACCTATATCACACCAGCCATACAGGAGATTATTGCCAATGAAAACCGTGAAATTGATTTAGATGATGCGGCAAAAATTATTGGCTGTTATAGAGCACTTACCAAAATAGATAAGCAAGCGGCTGTTGATGATGATGATACAGAGCCCATGCAATGTGCTTTAGCTTTTTGCAAAGATATCAATACCTCTCAATATATAACAAAGCTCTTTAATAAAATTATCAAATCTCATATTGATGATTTCCTTCAAACCGTTCCCTTTCTAAACTGTGAAGTAAGACATATTGACGGAACGCAAAGCGTCAAAAAACGCAATGAGGAATTGGATTGGCTTAAAGAAGATGCGGGTCAAAACGTTTGTCGGATCTTAAGCAATGTTCGGTGTCTTTCAGAAGGGATTGATGTCCCTGCTCTTGATGCCATCATGTTTTTACACCCGCGCAATAGCCAAGTGGATGTGATACAGGCAGTAGGGCGTATGATGCGTCGTGCTCCAAATAAAAAAACGGGCTATATCATTTTACCCATTATCATTCCTTCACACTTAGAAGCCAAAAAGGCTTTAAAAAACAATAAGAGATACCGTGTTGTTTGGCAAGTTTTGCATGCTTTACATTCTCATGACGAAAGGCTTGCTCGGACAATTAATCAGATGTCTTTAGGACAAGATAGCAGCCATACGATTGAAATTATAGAGATTAAACGAGCCAATGAATTAAAAGAGCTTACCACAACGGTTGATGAGATCTCGATACCATCCAAAACAGAAAGTTCTGGACGTGTCATTGGAACAGCAGAAAGCAAATCTCAATCGGTATCTGGAGGACAAGGAGACCTATTCCGCCGTTCTGAATTTTTTGATTTTGTCAAAGCCATTTTTCTGGATAGTTTTAAAATCACGGATTATTGGGGCATATGGGCGAACAATGTTGCTGAGATTGCTCAAAACCATATCAATCATCTTAAAGATATGATTTCCGATGAAAAGAGTGAAGCCTTTCACGCCTTTGATGCATTCCATAAGGAATTAAAGAACAACGTCAACAGTGAAATCAAGCAAGAGGAAGCGATTGAGATGTTAGCGCAACATCTTGTCACGCGTCCCGTGTTTGAAGCTTTATTTGACGGTAATGAATTTGTACAGAACAATGCCATTTCGCAAGCAATGGACAAGATCTTAAGAGAACTGGATAAAACGAACATTGAAGAAAAAACCAAAGATCTTGATCAATTTTACAAAAGTGTCACATTCTGTACAGCAGGTATTACAGAAACTCATGCAAAACAGAATCTTATTATCAAACTTTATGAAAGTTTTTTTGCCAAGGCATTTAAAAAGACAACAGATAGGCTTGGGATTGTTTATACGCCCGTTGAGGTTGTTGATTTTATCATTCATTCTGTTGATGATGTGTTGCGTAATGAGTTTGGAAAAAGCTTGGGGTCACGGGGTGTTTCTATTCTCGACCCTTTCACGGGAACAGGGACCTTTATCACACGGCTTTTACAATCAGATCTCATCAAACCAGAGGATATGGAATATAAGTTCCGTCATGATATCCACGCCAATGAGATTGTTTTACTTGCCTATTACATAGCAGCGATTGATATTGAATCGACTTATCATAGTTTGAAGAAAGGAGAGTATATCCCTTTCAAGCATATTGGCTTAACCGATACGTTTCGGATGATTGAAAAACAAGATTTAATGAAAGGTATACTTAAAGAAAACAGTGAATATTTAGAACATCAAAAGAAACTGGATATCAAAGTTATCTTTGGTAATCCTCCTTATTCTTTTGGACAAAAGAGTGCTAATGATAATAATCCGAATACATCTTACCCCATATTAGATGAATGTATCCGTGAAAAATATATATTGAAATCAACAAAAATTATAAATCGGAACAAACTTTATGATAGTTATATTCGTGCCATTCGTTGGGCTAGTGACCGTATTGATAATGCTGGGGTAATCGGCTTTGTTTCTGGTTCTGGTTATGTAGAAAAGCCAACAATGGATAGTTTACGAAAATCTTTAGCAAAAGAATTTACAAGTATTTATGTACTTAATTTACGGGGGATATACGTAAAAATATGATGAATAAAAATAACGCTCAAGAAGGAGAAAATGTTTTTGGCAATGGAAGTATGACCGGCATTGCTGTGACACTATTTATCAAAAATCCCAATGTTTCTGAAGATTGTAAGATTTACTATCATGATATTGGAGATAATCTTTCCACCGCAAAAAACTTGAGATGCTTCAATAATTTGGTAGTGTTGATGGCATCACAAATAAATCGAGTTGGAAAATAATTACACCGGATGAACATGGTGACTGGATTCATCAACGTGATAACAATTTCAAAACATTTTTAGCTATAGGCGATAAGAAGGGATGTAATTTCAAACTATTTGAAACATTTTCTCTTGGGGTTGTAACTAATCGTGATGCTTGGACGTATAACTCAAGCCATGAAACTTTAAAGAAAAACATGAGTAATATGATTGCCTTCTATAACAGTGAAGTGGAACGTTTTAATGATATCTATCCGCATGCTAGTCGCAAGATACGTACAAAGGCTGTAAATAATTTCGTTGATACAGATGAGAGGAAGATAAGTTGGAGCTATAATGTTAAACAAGAGTTAGTAAGAGGAAAAATCTTTGAATTTGAAAATAGATGCATCACGCAAAGTCTTTATCGTCCTTTTACGAAACAATGGCTATACTGCAACCGTACTTTTAATGAGAGAGTCTATCAAATGCCGCGGATATTCCCTATGGGGAAGGTGGTTGAAAATATGGTAATACAAATTACAGGTACGAGAACTCAATCGGGTTTTTCTGTACTTATGTCTAAAAATTTACCTAATCTTGATGTAGTGGATAAAGGTCAATGCTTTCCACGCTATATTTATGAAGATGCTGAATCCTTGAAAAACAATAAAGAGAAACAATCCCATTTATTTACACAAAAAAGCACAACAGCTGGTTTACAGAAGCATGATGCCATTACGGATGAAGGATTAGCACATTTTAAAGAGGCTTATCCAAATGAAAAAATTACTAAGGATGATCTATTCTATTACGTTTACGGTTTACTCTATTCGGAAGATTACCGTGCTCGTTATGCTGATAACCTCTCTAAAGAATTGCCTCGTATCCCGTGTGTAAAGAGTGCTGATGATTTTTGGAAGTTTGTAACAGCAGGACGTGAACTGGGTCATTTGCACGTAAACTATGAAACTGTAGAACCTTATCCCGTGACCTTTAAAAAAGGCAATCCAAAACAGACTGATATCTCTAATCCAGAAAAGTTTTATTATGTGACTGAAATGAAATTCGCAAAAGCAGGTAAAGAGAAAGATAAATCGATTGTTTTTTATAATAGCAATATCACAATAACAAATATCCCTCTTGACGCTTATGCGTATATCGTTAATGGTAAACCCGCTCTTGAATGGGTTATGGGGCGTCAATGTGTAAAGACTGATAAAAAGAGTGGCATTGTTAATGATGCCAATCGCTATGCTGTTGAAACCGTTGGCAACCCTGCCTACCCTCTAGAATTGTTTCAAAGGGTTATTACGGTAAGTTTAGAAACAATGAAAATCGTAAAAAAACTACCAAAATTAGAAATTAAAGAAACTGAATAACTTATAAAGCATGCTCACATAATGGGTATGATAAACTCATAAGGGGTATAGAACATAGCGATTAATCTATACCTCTCTTGTTAAGTTGATTACCTACCATCTTAAAAGGAGTGTTTATATGCGTTATTCTAAAAAGAAATCCCATCTTAAAGTGAATAGGCTTCTTTTGAATTGCCTTTAAAAGATTATATCGTAATCTAAAATGAGTGCTTTATGCTTTTCAAAAGCTTTGTTTAAAGAGAGTTATGTATATTCATTTTCTTATATTACTTATAGGTTTTGAAGGTGTAAAAACCGTCAAAACCCCCTCAAAACGTATATTATTAGTTGAATTTATAGGTTGTATTATCAATATAGATTGTTTTTTTAAGATCTGTAAAATATTAACCTATTGAAATATATTGATTTTAATTTTCTTTTATTAAAAAAATAATATAGGCTCTAAAAAGAACTGACAACACTGACACGGTCTATTAAAAGGGATTTTTCTAATCTTTATAATGATCAATCTCTTTTTAGATGTTTTCATAACAAGCAATAAATCGCAATTATTCTATTTATCAACTAGTTGTATAACATCATCTAAGGTATAAGTTTTCATGAATCTTCCCCTGCATACTCTTTAATTCTTTTGCAGAGAAATTCATAAAAATTACTTGCGTAATATTCGGAATCTTCAGATGTATACTTGAGATAGAGTGGGCATTCACCATCCCGAAACTGCGTATAATCAAAATAAAAGGTTTCACCAAAATCAGTTGTGCAGATAACAAGTTGTTTGGGGTCCGTAAAGCCATCTCTTCTATCGAGCAAATTTCGGTAAACAATATCACCAGCAGGAATACCTGCGCAGATTTCATAAATACTGAATATCTCTTCACCACCAATTTCTCCTCCTCCATAATTTTTTAAAAAATTCTTATAGGAAGAGGTAAATTGTAAACCAAGAGTGTTCTCAGCTGTTTTAATCCGTACATCATCAGGGGCATTATCTTGAGTACCAAAATTAATAACATGACTATGCATATCAACATATTGTGCAACATCTGATAAAGTATAACTTTTCATAAATTTTTCTCCATAAGTCACAGCGTGTTTTTACTCATAATGAGTGCTCCTAATGATCAATCTTTTTCTACTATAGCCAATGGAATTGAGATGAGATTGATAAAATCATAAGAGATATGTTCTTGACGGAGCTCTTTTCTCATCTGTCTCTGTACAATCATCTCGCATTTACAATATATGATGGAATTAAAGGAGGTGATCATTAAAGTTTAGAGAGCGCCTTTTAGGGATATTATTTCAATATTTGCAATAATTACTCTTTCTTTTTTCCTACTTAGGAATTTTTTTTGAAATCCAACAAATAACTTTTCTGATAAAATTTGTCTTTGGATTCATAGGAGCAACCAAACTCC
Organism: Bartonella sp. AA18HLJMS; assembly: GCF_042197245.1. Taxonomy (NCBI): domain Bacteria; kingdom Pseudomonadati; phylum Pseudomonadota; class Alphaproteobacteria; order Hyphomicrobiales; family Bartonellaceae; genus Bartonella; species Bartonella sp. AA18HLJMS. Next base: position 9,348 of record NZ_JBHIRP010000013.1, read on the forward strand.
TGCCTTGATAAAATGAGTAGAGAACCTCAACGAGAGGACTATCTTGTTCTTGTGTCACAGGATGTAACATAATAGGTCTAAAATCGACTCCAATAGGTGCTCTTCCTGATACCATTCTTTCCACATTTGTACCCGTTACTATCTGTCCTTCTTCTTTCCAAGAAGAAACTGTTTCGGGCTCAAACAGTTCATCTTCCTGATAAACTTTTTGACTTTTAAATTTCACCGGCTCAGCTGCCCCCATACTTTTTTTCTTTATCCATTTCATGATTCATAATCCCCTCGATTTTTTCAAAATAATCAATTTATTCTTTGTTCTAAATAGACTTAAATAAACTCTCCTTCCAAGAGCAAGGTTATTCCTCGCTAGAAAGCTCTGAGTGATCATCAAAATCTTTTGCTACCCGTTCAATCAAAGCGTAGCTCACTTGCTTCACCTTTGCTACTTCTTTGGCTAAAGCTAATGCACGTTCAAGGTGGGTTTTGTTGATGCTCTCGTCAAAGCCTAGGTGATCACCTGCCGTAAAGCTTTTCTGATAAGATTGTAAAGTCTCAACATCACCCAATAAAGCAAGAGCGCCAAGATGAAGTAAAGCATAATCCGTATCGTTTGCTTTAGACGTGGCGCCTTTTTCCCAAGGAGCAGCGCCATAATCAGAGCGAAGTCTTTTAGAAAGGTCAATCTCTTTGACTGACCATTCTAGCGCATCATCAAGCGCCTGTGTTAAACGATCCGTAGTGACTTCTGGTTCAAAGATTTCTAATCCCTTGGCTTCAAAATTAAGCTGTATATCTGGAATATCTTCCGTGTGGGTAGGATCAATGAATTTACAAGCGGTGGAAAGAATGCCCGTGCTAATCAAAAAGGCGCTATCAAATTGTGGGTAATCTTTGGCAATTTCGTCGTTATAAAGAATGTCTACTTCACGATCAGCCAATTGATAGCTTGCCATATGGTCATTCTCATTGATTTTCTCAGTTGACCAACCTAAGCTTTTCAAAAGTGCATGAGCACTTTCCATGGTGAGACGATCATCAGTGTCATCTGCTTCATCCACTTCCTCTGCCACTTCAACAGAAGTTGTTTTAGAAGAAACAGGTGCTGTTTGCGGATCCAAGCTCAAAATCGGTGCATTTTTCGGAAAACCTGCTCGATAACCCCGTGCAAGAGTGAGGAGATTATCAATTCTATATTTTGAGATTTCTTCCACAAAACCTAAAGGATTTCCTTTTCTAAAATTCTCCTTATAAGATTTGAGCTTTTCAACATCCCCAATCAAAACAAGCGCAATAAGGTGACGCGCTACAAGATCAAGTTCACTGTCTGGGGAAAAAGCCGCATAATCATAAATGATTTGATTGACATTTTGCCGATCTGCCCATTCAAGTATATCTGTACAAATCTCCTTTAGCTTGCCTCTATCCAATTCAGTACTAGAAACTGTATAAACTTCTTCTGCTTCTTTGAGGGCTATATATTGAGGCATATTATAGAAAATCTCTCTATGAGCAGTGGAAAAGCCAAGTGTTGAAAGGGAAGCCTTAAATGCAACAATTGGCTCTTCTTCAGCACTTTGAAGACTGTACATTATATTGATGATACGGTCTTTACTGATAAAATAGGTATTACGATCATAGTTTTTATCACGATAAACTGTCCAACCCATTTCTTTTAATTGCTCAGCAACCTTATTGAAAGTAATCAAAGCTTTCGGACCAAGATGTGCTTCTGCTGCTTCTCGCTCATTAAGGATTTTCAGATGTTCTTCAGCAAATTCAACGGCATGGTTAACATATTTTTCTACTTCATCATCATCCAAATGTTCAGAAATCGTACCAGCTTCTAAAAAATTTTTATAAGATTTCAGGATATCAATTCGACCTGTCAACGCTAAACAAGCCAAATGCCAGACTATATCTATATTGTAGCTATACTTTTGAACACGTGTTTTGCTTTCTATTGATGCTTGTAAATCTTGGGAGCGTGCCCACTGTATTATCCGCTCAGAGATTTTTGTTAACTCTTGCTCATTCAATTCCTCTACACAAATATCAATTTCCTTGCCAAAACCACTAAAAAAACCTCCTCCAATCGTGTTAAAAGACTTATAAATATCCGTAGGTCGTATCCAATTATATTCTCTCCTATAGTGAATATATTTGCAAGCTACAGAAATCTCTTCATTAGATATTTCAGCTTCAAGACGAACATTGTAATTATCATGAAGACGTATAAAGCCAAAATCAAATTGAATAAAACGGTCTGGCAAAGAGAGAAACATTCTCTCAGGTTCCATAGCAATCCATCCTCGCGTTTTGAGGATGCGACTTGCTGCGATGAGATTTATCGAGCGCTGTTTTGGCTTATTGCGCGTTAGAATATCGTCTAATTCCCCATTTTTATAGACCTGTGCAAAAAGAAGCAAGCGTTCATTCCACGTCATTATTTTATAATCAGAAAATTCTGATACGTTTATTTTGGGCGTAGACTCATAACTCCTTAAAGCTTCTATCTCGCCGAGAAGAGCCTTTGCAACAAGAGAATGATTAGCAGCTTCTTCATGTAATTTTTTTTCAATATCTTGTGCTTGCGCCCAAGTAATGACTTTGTTTAAAGCAGATTCAATATGACTTTCTGAAAGATCCGGTACCGTAACCCCGAAATCACCTATTTCTGGATAGAGTATATATCCATACCGTGACTTTTGCCCCCTAGAATATTCACAAGCAAGACTATAAGAAGCAGTTGTGAGACTAGCTAATAACCAAAATTTTTCACCATCCGTTTCATGTTTCACACCATAGCTCAAATCCACAATGCGATCCGGAAGATAATAATAGGCAAATGTATCGCCTACTTCATCACGATAGAGCTCACAGCCCAGACTTTTTAATATTTCTGCTGCATCTTTAGTTTGCATAATGTTTCACTCTTCTCCAACCGCCGGATAACAGCTAACTGTATAAGGAATTATTCTATTCCACTCTTTGTTTATTTGATTTTCACTCCAATTGTCTCTAAACTCTTTCAGAAGCTCTGCATCTCCTTCAAATTTTTTCAAATCTTCTTGGTATTTATTAAGCTGTTCCTTATTTTCGCCCAGATAGCGTTTCATAATTTTCCCAAAAGGTTTTGCATCTCCTGTTTTATACGCTATTTCAAAATCTTTTTGACATTCTGTTAATTGAAAATTACCAGTTTTTATATCAATAACTTTTAATACACCTTTCTCCACATAAATAATATCAGGGCGATGTATTTTTTTTAACGAAAAGTTCATAGATTATTCTCCATAAGTCGCAGTTTATTCACGCTAATACTGTTCTACCACTGTAAATAATAGTTGATCTTTCGTCTCCCAGCCAAGCGTTTTTAAAATCTCTGTCGCGTCTTTAGTTCGCATCGCTATTCACTTTCATTCAAAAAGTCCTGGATAATGAAAAACGTTAACGTCAGTTTTGTCTAACTTATTATTCAATTGTCCTTTAATCCATTCTTTACTAGCCTCGTTTAATTCTTTATCACTTCCTTTAAAATCTTTGAACGATTCTTGATATTTCTCTAAGAACTCTTTGTTCTCTTTAAAAAATTTTATAAATTTTCCTTTTGTGGACTCAGCATTTCCTTCTTTATATGCCTCTTTTAAAATCTTTTGTTGTTCACTTAATTTAGAATTCTTCCCCGTTTTTACCTCGCCAATTTTTATTTGACCATTCTCTATATAAACAATATCCGCACGAGATTTTACTACCCCCTTATCCGTCTTAGTTTTGAATACTATTTCTGTCTCGCATACTATACATCCTTCATCCTTTAATTCTTGTTTTTTCTCATCGCGTTTTTTATCATGATGCTTCCTGACTTGTTCAAGTATGTTACCCTTTCCATCATTATTGTTTTGTGGTTCTTTATTGTTTCCGTTTTTTTTCTTATTTTTACTTTCCTTCTGAGAATCTTTATTTTTTTCTTCTTGTGAGTTTTGATTTGTTTTTTCGCTATCTTCTGCAGAATTTTTCGATGCAAACCAATAGGTAAGGAAATCAGCTATAGCGGTTCTATTGTTAGGAGATTGAACAATAGTTGCTCCACCAGCCATAAAAAGAGACAGAGCTGCCAACTCTTGTGGCGTAAGCGACACAATGAACGCTACAGCAGCTGCTACCGCAGGAAGAAAATTATTTTCGGCAGCATTACCTGCGGCATCAGCGCCAGTATTGACATCACCACCAGCAAGGGCAGCAGCAAAGCCCCCCGCTATGCGCGCGATATCAATGGCATGATCATTAAAATCAGAAAACTGTGCTTCAATCTTTGCATTGATACGCGCTTGTTCTTCTGCCGTTGGAACACGACCATCCAATGCTGCTATTTCTTTTTGTATAAAATTTTTGGTCGACAGTTTAAACTGGAGCATAGCAGTGGCTTCGCCCACAGCACCCCCCACAGCACCGGCTGTGCAAGCACCGCTCGCAACCGCGCCTTTTAAGCAGCCAAGTCCTGCATGGGCAACGATCTGCGTGACCGTATCTATTTTGCCTTCTGCCTTGGCGGTACCGATTTCTTCCGCCAACGATTTGCCAACCGTATCAGACAAGGCGATGCGCAGATTGTTAAAAAAGTTCTTGTCAAGAGAGCCACCCTCAAGAGCCGTTTGAACGCTCGTGCCAATGGCGGCTTTGATCAGGTTCTTTTCCGCTTCACTGGCGATACGATCGACAAAAGGAGCGGTTTTGGGCAAAGATTGTCCAACACCTGCCATTTCCGTTATTTGGCTGGTTAAGCCCGCCGTTAACATCGATGAGACAATGCTGAGAACATTCTTTGAAGAGCCAAGCTCATGCAAGGCGCCGGCAATATTGCCGCGATTATTGACAAGAGCCACAGCGCTTTTGTTAATCAGCGCTTGGACACCAGCCTGTATCGCCGCATTCATGGCGGTGCTCGAGCCAAGCCCCAAAGCACCGGTAATGGCACTGGCAGCGCCCGAGGCTGCTCCACCCGTAACCGCCGTGACAGCCAATGCCACGAGAGCTGCACCGGCTTCTGTCAGCCCTTGGGCTTTATAATCCCAGTCTTTAAATTCAGCCTTAACTGCTTGCCAATCAACTTTCCTTACAAATCTTAATCAACCCAAAGTAATAAGCAGTGTGTCGTATGGAAAATTAAAAACAAAAACCGAATGAAGAAAATGCACTTGAGACTTGCATATGGCTTCACAGGTTTATTGCTGTAAAAGCTTCAAATGATGATATCTCTAATACTTTTCGCTTGTTCTCTTGTGGTAGCTTCCACATGCAAAAATATATGGACTATAATACCTCTTCTCAAGCTTATCAAACTGAACTCAAAGGTATTTCCTTATTGATTTTGAAAGAGTCCTTAAAACGCATTTTGCAGAGCAACGTAGAAAGCATGTCTAAAAAAATCATTCCAAGAGCAACAGATTTTTCTAAGTATTGTGAAGAGATTGAAAAAGACCTTCTTTCACGCACCAAAACTCTTCATGAACTAATGATAGGAGAGTTTAAAATAGATTTCTAAAAAGTAGCAAAATAGTGAAAAGTGCTGATTATTTTTGGATTGGATATGCATTTAAAGAGTGATTAAAAAGTTTTTTTAATGTACAATATATTTCTAGAAGCTAAAATAGCTCTATAGTATCAAATTTATAAAGTAAATAAATCCATTAATACAAATTAAGGATTTTAGGATACGCGAATTTCAAAATATTTGTTTTTTAAAACATGAGTAGCCAGCATCAGCGCAAAAAATGTTGCGGCAGTTATGATTCCCTTTCGTGTACTTTTGAAATAACAGAGCTTTTCTTTAATCTTTATGAAATGGTTGCCAGTGCGATGGGCTTTGTTGAAAGGTGGATTTGGGTATCAAAATGCAAGCAAGAGTTTGGGATTATGGAGCTCTGTGTTTAAAGCTATCATCAACTATAGATAAATCATAGACGAGGTTAACTAAAATATTAAAAGCAACTGGATGCAATAGAAGACATTGCTATTAAAAGAAAAGCAAATGCTAAAAAGACTAAAAGGTAGTTTGTGTTTTTATATCAGAAAATAATTTAAGAAATTGAGATCATAATTTTTTCACAGGAAATAAATATGTTTACAGATAAGAAGAGAAAAGCCTTGTTTGGCGTTATAATTTTTATATTTGTATGTTTTTTAGGAATAAGAAAAAATCTTGACTTTATTCAGGGTATTTTGACATTCGCGTCTATTTCTTTGGTGATCGTAACAACTGTTTTTGCAATTTTATGCAATTCTAATATCCCTTCTGAGTTGCAAAACAACCCACAATATAAATGCGGCAATACAACAGGTTGGAAGAGATTAACATGTGAATTACATCAGTATATGCACAGTCTCCTAAAGTTAATAATTTTAGCGCTTGTCGTTTTAATTTTCCCAAGTAGTTATAAAGAAACTGTTTCTTTGCCTGTCATTTCTAAGTACGTGGAACACAAGTTTTCTTTTTCATTGGATACCATACTTTGGTACTTAGATATTGCTCTTGGATATTCAAATATTATAATTTGGTACTTTTTTTTAGTCTGTGTGTTCTTTCTTATGTTGCGTACACGCAGTTTAATAAATATATCTATTTACACGCTACAGTGCTCTATTAAAGAGATACAGTAAAACTTACGATTTCATGCTTTAATTTTTCTTTTATATGACCTTCATTATACATACCATTATCATTTTTACTTGTTTTAATAGCAAATTTATGTTGAAAAGTTTCAGTATTAAAGATTATATCAAAATTATTATGTGTCTTTCCAACAAAACTTATGTTTTTAAATGCTGGATTTAATTTATATTTTTTAAAAAGATTCAAAAAATAATTCTTTAAATTATTTTTTTCTTTAAATTTGATACCCAAGTCAAGTTCCATTTCAGAATAATCATCCGTGGGAAATTCACCCAACAAAATTTTAGCCATCTTTAGCAAGTTGTCTTCTGATTGCATTGCAAAAAAATCTAATTGTTTTGGTTGGGTATATTTCAGTTTTATTTCTTTAATTAAAAGCAATTTTTTTTCGAACTCTTCCTTACCAAAAATATCAGGTGAGATATCAATCGTTTTCGGGGGAAAAGATTTTTTGTAGTGTAGCTGCAAGAATTTGTTTAACTCTTTATTTGAAGAAAAAAGAGTAAACTCTATAGGAATCAAAATTCCAAAATATTGCTTATTCTGTTCAACATATTTTCTAGGACGTGGGTTAGGAATATTCTGAAAGTCATTTTCAGAATCAATCACTTCTGGGTTATAAGGACTATTTTCTCCCGTTAAAACATAAATCCAATAGCAGATCTTCGAGTTCACAGAAAACTTTTCGATTATTAAGGTGGCACATTGATTATCACAGTTAAAATCGTATCTTCCTTCCTCTAAAAATTTATCAGCATCATTGATATTAACTAGTTCTGAGGCTGGATCTATTTTATATTTATAAGAAAGGAAGTTAATGGTATTCATAAAGTTAACATAATTACAATGTCTATGTCTTATCGGGTGGTAGATGTTGCCTAAGTTATCTTAGTGACTATGGGAGTGTAGTGTATCCCAAATATACTGCGTCGTTTAGAATCGTTTGGCTGAAAATTGAGGCTATAAAATTTTAATTGCAAAAGCAATACGAACTTTAGAGAACTCTGCAGTGAGAGCTACTTAGATTTTTAAAATATGGGCTCCCCCTTCCCTGCTTTTAAGTGGAGGAGAAATCAGTGCATTGAACGAAGCATGGCATCACGTAAAATGGCGTTAATCCGCGTTTGATATCCTTTCCCTTGACTTTTAAAGTCACGCTAGTACGTCTGAATCCACACGCACAGTTGTGACAATTTTCATGGGTTTACAGAATGGATTGAAAACGGCGTCTTTCCAGAACTCATCATTGAGTGACAGAATATCTCTATGATCAATTGCACTATCCGACATTACAGCCAATTTATCAATTTCAACTCTCTGTTCATCTGTCAAAGCCGATAAGTTACCTACCTCGATTTTATAACGAACTTTCTTCTTTATAACGTTTCTTTTCTTTCGAGTTGGCTCTCTGTGCTGAAATAATACGCATTACCTCTATGCCATCTTTATCGTCATGGACAGTATGCACTACGAATAGTAATAAAAAAAACTCCACAAGCACTAAAGCTTGCTAACCATACTCTCCATTTTCAACACGGTCTTGTTTAGCCATGGAGAATAGATCAGAAAAAACATATGCAGCTATTTCAAAACTTTACACGGTGTTTTATAAGATTACTTTTTGTTTTAGCTTCATTCCATTTAAATCTCATTTTTATACCTTATATTAATACATTTATAAGGGTATTATATACATCAAGAGTTTTAGATGAACACTTAATTATCCATGTTTTTGTACAATTAATATAATTTAATAATTTAAAAATTAGTGATTAATTAACTAAAAATATTAAAAAAATAATAAATTATTCTAAGGCTTTATGCATATAATATGCAAATCGAATAAAACTTACAAGCATGTTGAATAAAATGATATTAATTGGCTATTTGAGAGCTGCTCCTGAAAGAAAAAAGAATTTTGGTGCCGCAACATTCAATTTTCGTATGGCTACCTCTGAGAGCTATGCAGATAAAAATACCAATAAAAAAGTAGACAAAACAGAATGATATTCCGTAGTGCTTTTTAATCTACATACATTTGGAAAAACTTGTTCTTCAGTACAAAACTGCCCCTTTTTCCGAATGAATGAGAGGAACGGTTTTTTTAATGGTCAACGCTACAAAGGATGTAATCAGCACTTTCAAGAAACCACTAACAAAAAAACCTAATGAACTTATTAAAACTGTCAGCAAAGGGACCTGTGTCATATAAGCCACCCATGGTATTCCAAAAGAATAGACTATCCCAATGCCACCCACGGTATTTATCACAAATAATATTATAAAATTTAACCGGTGCCAAAATAATTCTACCATAAAGCCAATAAAAAATGCAGCAAATGGAAAACTAATCAGATAACCACTCGTAACTCCTGAAAAAACACTAATTCCACCACGACCACTAGGCAATAGAGGTAACCCAATCGCAATAAGAACAAGGAAAAGAAGTGATGCTAAAGCTCCCCTTTTTGCTCCAAGTATAGAGCCTGCTAACATCGGAGCCATAGACTGAGCTGTAATAGGGACACCCAGCAAAAAAGGAAGATAAATAGGAGGAAAAAGACTCAAAACAGCGTAAATAGCGGCAAATAAAGCAATATAAACTAAATCTTTTGTATTCACTGAATTATTCCTTCACTAGGGAAAAGCTTTCGTTATTGTTGTATAATTAATAAAAAGTATCAGATTTATAAAAGTACACTTTAAATGCCTTAGATATAGAGAAAAATACTATAATAATTTATTTTAATAACATCACTTATATAAATCATATTAGATTCTACAATGTTTAATTACATCATAAATTACTATATTTAAATTCGATAATAGTGATATATGAATATTATATAATAACAATATAACAAAATAATACATTTATTTTAGTTATTATGCTTTGAATGAATGAGAGGAACAGATCTTTTAATCGCGAGTGCAATAAAGGATGCAATCAACACTTTTAAACAATCGCCTATCAAAAAAACTGATGAAGCCATTAAAACCTTCAGTAAAGAAACTTTGGTCATATACGCTGTCCATGGAACACCAAAAGAATAAACTATCCCAATGCCACCAAAAGTATTTATTATAAATAATGTTATAAAATTTAACCGCTGCCAAAACAACTCTACCATTAAACCAATAAAAAATGCGGCAAATGGAAAACCTATTAAATAACCACTTGCAATTCCTGAAAAGACACTGATTCCACCACGACCACTAGGCAACAGAGGTAATCCAATCGCAACAAGAACAAGAAAAAGGAGTGACGCTAAAGCACCCCTTTTTGCCCCAAGAATAGACCCTGCTAGCATCGGTCCCATCGATTGAGCTGTAATAGGTACCCCTAGAAGAAAAGGAAGATAAATAGAAGGAAAAAGGCCCAAAATAGTATAAATAGCGGCGAATAAAGCAATATAAACTAAATCTTTTGTATTCATTTAATTCTTCTTTTTTTACTATAAAAACTCTGATTATTACGAGATGCTGTATCAATAGTATCAGCATCATAAGAACGCGCTTCCAATGCTTCAGCCACTTCTGACGCCATTCTTATAGTCCGTATAATTAAAGGTATCGCAAGAGCGACAATGTTAGTATTAAGTCCTCGTGCTTGCTGTGCTTCATGTACCTCATTAAACTTTTCACTCAAAAGAGGAATAAACCTGATCGCCATAGAGATAACCATACTCACTTTTGATGGATTTATACCAAAACAACGAAAAGGCTGGAGGCCTGCTTCAATTGCATCCACCATATCTGATACTTTTGTTGTGAATGAAATAACTGATGATAAAGAAAAGAGGATAACAAGACGTAATATGACCTCAACCCCCGTAAGCCAACCGCTAAAAATAGTTTGAAATACAAATAGAAGAACTAAAAGCAATCCCATCGATTTAAATTGCTTTATCACAGTTTTGAAAGGGATCTTGGCGATTCTATAGAATAAGATGACAAACAACAAAAATAAACCAAGAAGCGCTATGGAAGAAACCATTATTATAAAAGTTCCACAGGCCGTAAGAAATAATAACTTAACTCCAGGACTTAACCTATGAATAAATGTATCCCTCGGAATATATAAACCGATCATGACATTCTTCTTATATACTCCTTTATAGCAACAAAAGGTACATCATCAATTGCTATCTCCCCCTTATCAAAAACCAGCACTCTATCAAACTTTTTCAAAAACTCTAAATCATGCGATACAACTATTGCCGTTTGCGGTAATTCTTCTATCACTTGCGTAACGCGATGCTTATTTCGCAAATCAAGTAATGTCGTCGGCTCATCAAAAATAATGTAGTCTGGTTTCATTGCAACTACACTAGAAATAGCAACAAGTTGTTTTTGCCCACCACTTAATAAATGGACAGCGTGATTTCTGAAATTTTGAAGTTCATAGCGCTGTAAAATTTCATCTACACGCTCCTTAATTTCATCTTTATTAAGCTTTAAATTTTTGAGACCAAAGGATAAGTCCTCTTCAACTAATGGTAAAACAATCTGATTATCGGGATTCTGAAAAACAAATCCAACTTTACGTTTTACTGCTTTTGCATCGCGTTTTGTATCAAGCCCATCAACGCTTACAAAACCATGAGATGGTAATTGGAGCCCATTAATAAGGCGAACAAATGTACTTTTTCCAGAACCATTCGCACCTATAATAGCAACTCGTCTTTCGGTAAGCTGTACAGTAATATTTCTTAAAACACACAAATCACCAAAAACTTGTGTTACCTCATCAAATTTTATAATCCCCAAGGCTTATTCCAATCAATCCCTTTTATTAGCTCTTCTTTCTCTATCGCTTCAGTTTATAACCTAAAAGTAATAACAAGCACCATAGAGGAATAATAATGACTGCCAAACTCATATCAGGCATCTGTACAGGAATATATGCTTCAAGGAAAGGCACGCTTATTCCTATCATATCAAAAAGTCGAGTCATCAATCCATTTTTCCCAAAACCACTGACAAACATAATGCCAAATAATAAAGCAAGAAAGCAGAGGCAAAGATAGTTAGCGTAAGGATATAAACCAAACGCATAAATAAAATCGCCCTTTCTGTTCTTATGGGCATTGCGAAATTTCAAATGAACAATAACAATAATAGCCCAAGTAATCACTGCTGCTGCAGTTGCAAGAGCCATGATCCGCATGAAACTATTATCAGGAATAAGAGCATTAACAACGACAATCAACGCCGTACATAATGATGAAAAAAGGATAGCAATATAAGGAACACGAGCAGCACTCAGTTTACTAAAAATATGTGGTGCATTTTTTTGTACAGCTAAACTATAAAGCATACGGCCATTAGAATAAATGCCACTATTGTAAACAGAAATAGCAGCCATAATCACCACAAAATTCAAAATATGACCAGCAGCAGGAATTCCTATAGTCTCGAAAATTGTGACAAAAGGACTACCATTTTTTCCAATCATATTCCAAGGGCTGATTATCATAATAATGCTGATAGAACCAATATAAAAAATTATAATCCTCCACATAACTTGACGAATAGCCGCTGGAATTGTTTTTTGTGGATTAGATGCCTCTCCAGCAGCAATACCAATAAGCTCCGTTCCTCCAAAAGAAAACATTACTACAGAAGTTGCTAAAACAACCCCTACTGCTCCATAAGGGAAAAACCCGCCATGGTCCCAAAGATAATGAATATTCGCTTGATTTTCCCCTAGTCCAGTGACAATGAGAAAAATTCCAAAAATAATCATACCAATAACAGCAGCCACTTTGATCAAAGCGCAAGCAAATTCAAATTCTCCATAAAAACGAACATTAAACAAATTAACAAATGTAACAAATAAAAGAACAATGAAAGATGTCTTCCAATGATCAATCAAAATCCAATGATCAAGGTAAAACCCTATCACTGTAAGTTCAGCCATGCTCACAAGAATATAAAGAAACCAATAATTCCAACCTGTTATGAAACCAGCTAATCTCCCCCAATATTTATAAGCAAAAAAACTAAATGCTCCTGAAGACGGTTCTTCTACTGACATTTCACCAAGCATTCGCATAATGAAATACATAATAAGCCCGCCGACAAGATAAGATAAAATAACTGAGGGACCAGCTAATTGAATTGCCTCGGTTGACCCATAAAAAAGTCCTGTCCCAATAACGCCACCCAAAGCAATCATTTGAATATGGCGATTTTGAAGGCTACGCTTCAATTCCTCGTGCTTTTTTTCAGACATCATGCCTCACTACTTTTGTTGAACTTAACCTCAACTTTTATTGAAAAATTAGGCACCTCTTTTAAAAAACACAAAACAAACGTAAACTTATTTTCTTATCATAATGCAACTCCTTATTTTTTTGTGCATTATACGTATGTCCGGTTGAAGTTTTAAGAAAAAATATGCTCCACCCTTTATTTAAATTAATGTCCTTCATTTTCGTTACACTAACCATTATAGCATTGGTCATTGATAACGCACACTCTGTAATCACATCACATTGGACAACAACCCCCTTTAATAAAATTTTAACAAGCCTTCTGCAAACAGATATCTATCACCTTAATCAATCTCTATGCAAGGTAATGCCTGATTTTCTGTCCTCAATTTGCATTACTCTCACTTATTTACCCGCATGGTCTATCTTTGGTGCTTTAGCAATAGTATTTTGTATCTTAAATTACGAAAAACAAAAGCCTTTTCACAAAATATCATATACATATAACGAAGAGTACATTTGATCTTGAAAAAAACTTCTAGAGCTCTCTGTACTATAACATAATCGATGTCGCTTACCCCCCCCCACTCTATTAAAACAACTGAAGATCACTTGATCATCAGAAAAAATTAAAACGCTTCATTATAAATATAGGCGCTCACTTATGATTTCTATAGATAACGATAACATCACTTTATTTGTATCAATTTAAAAAAATTAGCGAATAAATCTACCTCCCATCTATAAGAAAACTCTGTACAGAAAAAACTTAAAATATTGCAGTTCATATATTTTTCTATAGCTGCTTCTTTAATACTCTACAAAAACTTTTCTTAATTTTCGTACTAGAAACCCCATATAAAAAAACGTCTTCTAATATCAGCTCTCCTTATAAGATTGGAACTTATTAAAATTAATGAAGAAGCTTATAAAAATTATTCTACAAGTCTAACAAAATGCGTGAAATAAAGACTCATCTGTAAATAATTGCAATTGTGATAAAAAATATTTCGCACCTTCTCCCTATTGAGAAAATGGTAAGATAACAGCTTCAGTAACACTCTAGTTCTTTTAAATCTGAAAATCGTCTCGCTAAAATATCAACTTTTTTAGATATCTCATCCAAACTTTTCCATTGATTAGTTACCTCTCGAGAAAGTTCCTCAATGAATTTTTCTTGGTTAGCTAGCTTCATTTCTAATTCTATCAGCCGATCTTCATCCAACATGATTTTTACTCCCTCTTAAATAAAAAACGTGATTAATTCTATTAATTCTCCTCCCTTTTTCTTCCCATAAAAATGAGAAGTAACTTCTCAACTAATTCTACTCATCTATTTGCACATTATAAAAGGTTTATGATGATCTTTATTTTCCCAATCACTCTATGTAACAAATTTCTTTCTTAAGAATCAGAAAATGTTTTTATCTTTACTAAGTGATCTTGACACCATTTTTCATCCTAAAGATCTACATTCCCAGCTTCTTAATTTAAGTGCTATCGTAAATTGAAACGCATTTTATAGCATTAAGGTCAAAGAATACTTTCCTCTGACTTTTACATAATTCTCCTTCAAATTATTATCATATGTATAAATTATTGAAAAAATGCATTCTTGCTTTTATACGTACTTTTAGCTATTACCCTCAAATTAGTTTTGTCTCATTGACTTACAAACCTATGCCGCATTAGCTCAGTTGGTAGAGCACATCATTCGTAATGATGGGGTCGCTGGTTCGAATCCGGCATGCGGCACCACTTTTTGTATTTAGCGTATTGAAATATATATTTTTTTAATTAATTATCTGTTTGAAGACCACCTTCTAGGGTTTATGCAATTTTATCTAATCTGTTGTTATTTGCTCCGTATTTTTCTCTGGAGTAAATGCTAAAATCTCTTTATTTCTCCACCTCACTGCTCTCCCTAGCTTATATGGCTCCGGCCCCCTCTGAAGCACCCAATTGCGAATCGTTGTTGTGGATATACTAAAAAGTTGTTGTGGATATACTAAAAAGCTGTGCACACTCACGTATTGTTACATATCTATTGCCATCATCAAATATCATCTCATTGCCTTTTTATTTTTTATGTTATGTGAATGGGCTGGGATGCTAGGAGGAGAGAGCTTCCTATATTGTCAAGCAGCTTTTTGTCAAAATCTTTTGTGTCTCTTGTGCTATTGCCTCTAAAAAGATTTCAATAGCTTGATTGATTTGTTTAAGAGGCTGCTGGAAACGTAGCCAATACAACACCAGACAAAGATGATACCATTGGACCCGAACGCCCTACCAAATGCTTCATATGAAAAAGAAAATATATGAAACCGAACTAATTGTTCAAATTTATTACAGTACAATATTCTTAAAAAAACTATCAAATATCATTGGTCTATATATTGAATATGCTCCACTAATATATTGTTTCAGTTGGAAACAGACTGTAAGAGAGGAGAAACATCCATTATGTTTTTTATGTAACAGTTTATTTAAAATCCTTCATAAAGGTATTTTTTAATGAAATTAAGCAATTAGGGAAAAAAACAAAGAATAATTAAATTAACTATAGATTTTTTTATTAAATATGTATAACACGTTATGTATATGTTTTATTGATTCTAAGATGAGTTTTAGATGTATAATGTTAAATTATAATGTTTTTTTGTTTTTATAAAAAAATTCTGTGGTGCAATTTATGACTTTTGAAATTACTTAAAAATCAACACCTACTTATTTCATTAATTATTATGTCTCTTATTTTTTGTTAAAAATGCTTTTTGTCATTGGAATTATTGAAGTTTTTTCAAGTAAAGTTCTTCTAAATCATTCTGGATCAACTGTAAGAATTTATGAGTGAAATCTATCTGATTATAAATGGATTTATTATAAAGTTATTGTCTTTAGATGGAGATCAATTGCTGCAAAATGAATAGTATTTAGCATAATCTTTATTCAAAAAAATGATATAGATCTTAAAATAATCCACTATGGATGTTTTGAATTTATTATGCCCTTTCGCTGTTCTGTTCTTAAAAATGAGTAGATGTAAGTTTTTAATTCATATCCTGCTTTGTGTAGTTTTTTATAGGTAAAAATAATGCGAAAAATATCAAAAGAAGGGCTTGTATTGATTAAGCAATTGGAAGGCTTGCGTTTATCAGCTTATGAAGATTCTGGTGGTGTATGGACAATTGGTTATGGACATACAAGTGCTGCTGGTGCCCCAAGCGTTCACAAAGATATGCAAATTACGGAAAAAGAAGCTGAAAAAATCCTTTGTCAGGACTTGAGGGAGTATGAAGCTGTTGTTGAAAAAGCCGTTACCGTTCCTTTAAACGATGAACAATTCGCGGCATTAGTATCATTTTGCTATAATGTAGGAATCACAGCATTTCGCAGTTCTACACTTTTAAAAAAGCTTAATAAAGGTGAATATGAAGCGATACCAACCGAATTGCAAAAATGGACAAGAGTGGGAGGAAAACGTATCCAAGGTCTTGTCAATCGCCGAGCAACCGAAGCAGGATTGTGGGCAAAAGGAGCTCATGTTGCCCCCAATTATCATGTAGTAGAACCAGAAGGCGTAACAGGTATTTGCAAAGTAGAAGCTCTTGCACCAATCATAGGTTCTTTTTCAGGGCTTGGAGGTCTTTTTGCAGGAAATGGTCCTGTTCAATGGGTTCTAGCAGGCATTATGGTTTTAGCCGCTTGTACAGCTATGATATACATTGCTAAACGTTTTCAGGAACACCGCCTATGATTTTATGGATAAAAAAATATCTGACAATGACGTCAGCGCTCATAGCAGCTTTTCTTATAGCTTTAGTCAAAGCCTTTTTTCTTGGGAAAAAAGTTGAGAAGCAAAAGCAAACAAAAGAAGATTTCAAGATAGCGACAACACGGCTTGAGGTAGAAAATGAAATTAATAAGAAAAGTGATGCTGATGTGCGCACTAAGCTTTCTAGCTGGTTGCGCGACGAATGAACGAACTTCTTGTATTGGATGGCTGCCAATTTATTTGAATCGACAAGATATCAATGTCATTAGTCCAAATTTGGCGAGAGATATTTTAAAACATAATGAACAAGGTGAACGTTTATGTGGTTGGAGAGATAAACGGAAAATAAAGTGATAAAAATATAATTCCTCTGAAACATCAATCAATGAAAAGATTTGAAAGAGGTGGATACATTCAGATTAAAAGTAAAAGCACTTAAAGGATTAAAACACTCTGGTAGTCGATTAGTTTTAATTAGAGTAACGGAGATGTCTGAGTTGAAGCGAAAGGATTCAACAGATTATGTTTGTGTAAAATGATTGAGTCTATTGATGTATTCTATGGGCATCTTTGTTATCCTATCAAAAGAAGATGAGAAAAGATTTTATGGATTGCACTACTATCGTCGTTCAAAGAACTGATCATACACAAAGGCTCTGTTTTCAACAAAATAACATCTAGGAGCTGGCATGCTTGAAGAAAAGAAATCTACGGAGCTATATAATGAATAATGGTAAGGCTTTTATGTGATTTGTAAATGACGTTGCTTCAGCTTCCTAATTATAATAATGATGTTGACGATAAGGCAAATACTTTCGCACTGTATCTGCTTTTTCATGCTAAAGTGGCGGGAAAACATTGTGAATGATCTTGGCTGTTAATTTTTCTATAGGTAAATTCCCTATGTGGGAAATGACATGCAACTCCAGTCGAGAAAACCAGCAACCATTTTTGCTTTTATTTTTTAACTTAGCTTTTTTACTTTCAAAAGTCGCCTAGCAATTTCTTGAAAAATATTGCTTTACTATTTTAAGATAATTTTTTTCTGAAATAAAATCCTTCTTTTAAAATATTACGGTAATATCTTGCAAACTCATGTACTGCTTTTAGAGAAAGTTTGTAATAAGACCGTGCCTTTCACGGCTTTTATTGTGATGTGTATAACGGAAAAATTAAGAGTGCGTATTATCTTTTCGAACATTCAACTACAATCTTATTTCATCACAATATTTATCTTGAGAAGATACTTTTACAAAGATACTGATAATCTATAAATCACTCTCCCCTAATTCACCTTCTCGCTCATCCTTCCATGCATTGCCTGTCCACCTTTTAAACCACCTTAAATTTTTGATATAAAATTTTTTCTTTAATTTTTATTTTTTATTGAATCATAAAAATGATATGTCTCAATCTCACCTCTATGCATCTTTATACGCTCTGATTCTTGTTTCTAAAGCCCAGATTGCCTACATATCGTACTGTTTTTATATTTAATGTATATTTTTAGATTTATTCCTAACTTGTTAGAAAAGTTGCTATATTTTGATAGAAATATCTTCTATCAGTTCACTTTTTTCAAAAGATTCTGAAAGGATTCTCAAAAAGTCTGTAAAGTTAAAGACTATTTAATACGTATTGTTTCTTTTTTAGAAATCAAAATTGGTGATGCCCCATTCCTTACCAGCAATTGTGTTATTTGCAGAGCAGTCTGTATAAGATGGTGTATAAAGTTAACTAAAGTTTTTTGAATTTCTAGCATATTGTTTAAAGACAAAAAACTCCCTCTTATTATGCAAGCAGCTTAGACATCGGCTGATAATCCTCCCGCTTATAAAAATCCTTTCTTTAATAACCTTCAAAACCACAATTAAAGTGGTGAAAGATAAAACAAGATTTTTAGGCGATCATAACGCACAATAAAATCAGACCAGTCTAAATGTTCAATGCTAACACCTGCTAAACAGTGGAAAATAAGTTTTAGCACGCATTCAAATTGGAAGGGCTTAAGCCCCCCGCGCGCTACGATGGTTTTCTACTCTCATCGTACGATTTACATTCCCTCTAAAACTTAATCGCTGTAAATATAAAAATCTTGAAGCCCGTTCTAAATCCGTGAGAGTTTCTGGATCTTGCTGTATTAAACGTTGAAATTCCTCACAACTGCTCATCTGAAATGCTAAATTTTTCATAAAAGGACGATAGTGGCGTTGTAACATCCCTAAAAAGTTTACGACATAACCTGAGAGATTATTGCTGATTTCAGGAGATAGAATCAATTTCTGTTCAAAGAAAATATCACTCATACCAACAAAAAGGTTTAGTTTACATGCCATGAGGAATGTCCTCAAATAATTTTGATATTTTTTTGATCAAATTTCTTTTGTTACCAATATCAGCAGCAACTGGTGTGGAATTAACAGAATGATAATTTTTTATCTTAAAATGTATCCATCATTTTTTACATTCTTTCATCTATCTTAGCCTTCTTTTCACAGCTTCAAATGATAAAAAGTAACTGCAATGTTAAGTCGTTTTGCATCGAACAAATTTCTCGCAAACTATCCCTATTGGCTAGATGACAATCCATCCTCTATTTAAAGAGAGAAAAACTTTTCTTTTTTATTCAGCGATAAAGTAAATATTATCCAATTACTTACGAGTAAGTAATTGGATCAAATGGAAACTGTAATTCTTTCTACTCTGAGTAATCTTGTACCTATTTATATAGGTTTAGGAAAGCGTGCTGTTATGAATATTCATAAAAATGCTTCAAAAATTGATATCAGCAAAACCTCTGTTTAAAAAAGGAAAAGATGTTCTCTTACTTGCTACTGAAGAAACTGTTCAGATTTGTCTTGATGTTGCTAAAGAGATTCAAAAAACATGAAGTTATCCCAACGCTTACAAGTGTGCCAACAATTCAACTTTGAGATAATAGATCAGTGCTAGAGTTATGCCAATCTCACCAATCTGTTGTTGTCTATGAAGAGCATAGTATCAAAGGAGAAGCTTGGAGATGCAATTGTTAAATCGCTTATGGAACAAAACATTCTATGCCAATTTGTATCATTAGGCCCCCCACCATCCCCATCTGCAATAAAAATGAACTGGATATTTTAACAAGTTATAAAATCAATCGAGAACGCATAAATAGTGTTAGAAATGACATACTATACAAAAAATATTCAACTGCTTCCTAATATGCTTGCCAGTTCAAAAACATCATAAATCATTGAGAATACAAGAAAATAAGAAAGAAAAGCATATTAATTCACGCAGTTTTGCTCTCAGTAAACGAGCTTTTTTAAAGATAGTACGGATATTTTTTCATTGCTTAAAAACGTACTCCATAAAAACAATATCATATCCATATAATATATTATCCAATGAACTTAATATAAATAATATATAGATTATAGAAATATTATTTATTAGATACATTTTTTATTATAATTATAGATTAAAATAAATACATATTGACATTTTTAATAATTTTATTTATGTATAATAATTAATATTATTCTATATTAAAATAAAACTAAATGGATTTTATAAATTTACGTTTTATGCCAATGTGGAAAAGAAGTAATTAATATATTATATTTTAATGTTTTTTATATACAGGAGGGAAAAATGCTCACAGCATTATTTATAGCTATTTTTTCTATATCAACAGTTGTTTTACCTTTAATATCAGCACTTGTTCCTTTTTATCCGTAGAATGAGATTTTAATAAAGTAAATAAAATATGTATGCAATGTTATTATTGTTTTTTTTCGTGTTAATTATTATCAATAATATTTAATATTATTGTAGTTACTGAGTATTTTCTGTGATTTTATAGAGGAGCTTATTGATCTTTTCTATTTAACTTTAACTGTCAACATATTTTTAAAATATATAATTATGCTCCTCTATAAAAAGACTTTCTTTTTCTGAAAGAAGTATAACATATTGCTTTCATTGCTTAAAAACATCTATATTTACTAAACTCTTGCGTGTAATATCTTTGATTATCTGAGTACCAGTCAGTGTCATAGCTACCCGCATTTCATTGGCAAAAAGATCAAGGAGATGCATAACACCTTTCTTACCTGCTGCTGCAAGCGCATAAACAAAAGCACGGCCAATCATAACAGCATCCGCGCCTTGTGCTATCATGCGTATAACATCAAGACCAGAACGAACACCTGAGTCCACTAAAATAGTCAAATAATCCTTTACAGCATCCGCAATTGCAGGCAATGCTCGTGTTGTTGATAATACACCATCAAGCTGACGTCCGCCGTGATTAGAAACAACAATACCATCCGCACCAAATTTTACTGCTTCTCGAGCATCTTCTGGATCAAGAATACCTTTCAAAATCATTTTTCCTTTCCAAAAATCGCGAATCCATTGTAGATCATGCCAACCAATTGATGGATCAAAATTTGCACCAAGCCAACCAACGTAATCATCCAATGCAATTTTCTTTTTGAGATAAGCAGAGACATTTCCAAGATCATGAGGGCGCCCCATAACACCAACGTTCCAAGCCCAATATGGATGAGTCAAAGCTTGTAAAAAACGACGTAAACCAGCATAAGGACCAGACATTCCCGAATGCGCATCACGATAACGTGCACCAGGAATTGGCATATCAACTGTAAAAACCAACGTGCGTACACCAGCCAACCAAGCCCGTTCTAGTGCATCACGCATGAAACCGCGATCTTTGAGAACATAAAGTTGAAACCAAAATGCACCTCCAACCGCTTCTTGCACTTCCGCAATAGGACAAACTGAAACAGAGGATAGAGTAAAAGGAATCCCTTTTGCCGCTGCGGCACGCGCTGCTTTTACCTCTCCACGACGTGCATACATGCCCGTTAGCCCAACAGGCGCAAGTACAATCGGTAAATCAAGTGTCTGATCAAAAAGCTTGATTGAAAGATCAACTTCACCAACTTGCCTTAGAATCCTTTGACGCAATGCAAGTGCTTGAAGATCTGTACAATTACGTCGCATCGTTTCTTCAGCATAAGCCCCACCATCAATATAGTGAAAAAGAAAGGGAGGAAGACGACGCTTTGCTGCCTTACGATAATCAAGTGTTGAAGAAATAATCATTGATGGCACCATTGTTTCTAAATGAAAAGAGAAAACATCCTAAAACGCATAAAAGCGAATCCATGTACCTACCTATTCGCTATTCTCCCAAAGCACTCTATTGAATAGATAGAAGCAACAGAGACTGCAACTTTCTAAAAAAACTAATTGATAAAAACAACGTCTTTATTGCTCTTATCCAAATTTAAAATCTCACAGTATGAAGTATCATTAATAACGTATCTACTCATATATTCTTCATGTGCAATTAAAATGTTATTCTCTCTTTAAAGCAATCCCTTTTCGAAAGCGATTGCTCCGTAGCTTAATTAGTTATAATTTAAAGTCGCTTCTCCCTCCAAAGATCCTTACATTATCAGTTATTAAGAATATAGAGTGTCATTAAGTATAAATCATAATCTCCCCCAAAAGATGAAAAAATCCTTTATTAATACTGGAAATAAAGCTGTCGCATACATGCAGAAATCTTCTTATATCAATATTCAAAACTGAGATCTGTTACTTATTCATGAAAGTTTATAAAAATATATAGTGCCTAATTCATATAAAGCATAAAAACTTTTAATGTTCATACCAATAGAAACCTTCATATTTAATTGAATAATTTTCTAGCAATATTATATCTTGAGGCTATAAATGAGTTACTAAAATTAGAACAATGTTTATTGAAAATAATTGTTACTAAACTGGAGTGAAAACTTATCTATTAACGCTTAAGGATAATTTTTATGCGGAATAAAATATACTGGTTATTACACTCTAGAAAAATTGAGCCAATTGCAGCATCCAATCTCGCATATTTACTTTGAAAAGTGAGTAGCTACTGTTATATTGAATTTTATTAACCTATTGATTTATTATCATAAATATGAACAACATATTGAATATAGTAAAATTCTTTTATTGTAAATTTTGTCATGATGAAATAATCAAAACTATTCTTTTGCACATCATAAATGGAGTTCGTATAGATAGAACCTCTTGAAAAAAGAAGTAAAAATGCCTCTCATACCCTCTCAAATGCAAGAGATGAGATAACCTTGGAAATTAAAAATAGAATGCATGACGCCGGTTTTGCGAAGCACAAAATTTTCTTTTATCTAAAATACGTTTTCTGCATACATGTTATCAAAATTCGTGGTTCCCAACTCATTTAAAATGCTTGGACAACTTTAAACCCTGTGCTTGATAATGTGATCCAACATCATGTCCATAAAGGGTTGATGGTCGATTAAGCATATGCTCATAGACCAAACGGCCAATAATTTGACCATGCTCTAAGATAAAAGGAACTTCATGGCTCCGCACTTCTAAAACCGCTCTTGCTCCTTTTCCACCCGCCTCCTTATGCCCAAATCCTGGATCAAAAAAGCCTGCATAATGCACCCTAAACTCGCCCACTAAAGGATCAAAAGGTGTCATTTCTGCGGCATAAAGCGGAGGCACATGAACAGACTCTCGTGAAACTAAAATGTAAAATTCATCAGGATCAAGAACCAACTCCCTTTGACCACGATCAAAAAGAGGTTCCCAAAAATCTAAAACGTGGGCAACGGCACGTTTATCAATATCAATAACACTTGTATGATGTTTACCACGATAACCTATAAGCCCGTTTTCGTCTCCCTTTAAATTAATGGAAAGACCAATACCACCAACACTAATATTAGGAAAATCATCCGATATCAGTGTTTCTTGCCTTTGCAAAGTGTGCAACTCTATTTCATTTAAATAACTTTGCCCTTTTCTAAACCGAAGCTGTGATAAATGTGAGCCTGTATGCACCAAAATTGGAAATGTGCGTGGACTAATTTCCAAATAAAGTGGACCATGATAACCAGCACAAACTTTATCAAACTCTTGAGCATTATCCGTAATGACACGTGTAAAAATATCTAATCGGCCTGTAGAACTTTTGGGATTAGCAACAGCAGATAAAAATTCTGGTAAAGCTAAACTTTCCAAAAGAGGAACAATATAAACACACCCCGTTTCCAAAACGGCTCCACCTCGTAAATCAAACTCATGCAACTTTAACCGTTCAAGCTTATCCAAAACTTTTGTATCAGGTCCCGGCATAAAAGAAGCACGTATACGATAAGCTTTCTCCCCTAAACGAAGATCAAGGCTTGCTGGTTGTATTTGAGATCTATCAAATGGATACTGAGCCTTGAGAAAGTTATTCTCAATCAAAGCTTGTATATCACTATCTGCTAAAATACCGCTTATACGCGCCATATATATTGCCTTCCCTTTTACATTGTTTCTTTTTTGACCTAGATGATAAACTGGTGCAAGCTATTTTAAAGTGATAAAAACTATTTTTATGTTTTTTCCAACCGACTTGTTAACATAAAATAAAATAGGAGGTATTGTAAAAATAATACCTCTCATGTTCTCTTATTCTTGAATGTCTCGCAAATGATGTTATCATAATTTTCTATAGAACCCTTAAGATTCCTGTTAGAATTTATTATGATTATACGCCATCTTAGCGAAAATATTATTAATCAAATCGCCGCCGGTGAAGTTATTGAACGACCAGCAAATGTTGTCAAAGAACTTGTTGAAAACGCTATTGATGCTGGTGCAACACGCATTGAAATTATTACAGCAAATGGTGGAAAAAATTTTATAAAGGTGAGTGATAATGGTTATGGAATTCCTGCAGATCAATTAACTTTAGCAGTTTCTCGCCATTGTACCTCAAAGATTACCGATGACGTACACAATATCTGCTTCCTTGGATTTAGAGGAGAAGCCCTCCCTTCTATTGGTTCTGTTGCTAAACTTAAACTCATTTCACGAACAAAAGATGCTGAGAGCGCTGCTGAAATTTCCGTTACTGCAGGAAAAATTGTAGGACCCAAACCAGCTGCTGCGAATCTTGGAACAATTGTTGAAGTTCGTGATCTTTTCTTTGTCACGCCGGCACGATTAAAATTTATGAAAACTGATCGGGCTGAAACAAATGCTATTAGCGATATGATTAAGCGAATTGCTATCGCATTTCCACATATCCGCTTTTCTCTTTCAGGACTAGACAGAACATCTATGGAATTGTCTGCTACAGAAAATAATATTCAAGGACAATTACAACGTATTACGCAGATTATGGGAAAAGAATTCGCCCCTAATAGCATTGCGCTGAATGCTGAACGCGAAGCGGTGCGCTTAACAGGTTTTGCCTGTTTGCCATCTTTTAACCGAAATAACAGCCTACATCAATTTGCTTATGTTAATGGGCGTCCCGTGCGTGATAAATTTCTATGGAGTGCACTCCGAGGTGCTTATGCTGATGTTATGCCCCGTGATCGTTATCCTGTCGCTATTCTTTTTATTGATCTCCCACCTGCTGAAGTAGATGTTAATGTTCACCCAGCTAAAGCTGATGTACGATTCCGTGATCCAGGATTAATTCGTGGTTTAATTGTTGGAGCTATTCGTGAAGCATTGCAGCAATCTGGTATTCGTCCGACTTCAACCCGTTCTGAAGCAATGCTTACTGCATTTCAAACACAACAACCATTGGCACAACAACCATTAGGCAATTTTAAGAACACGCACCAGTTCTCTTCTTATAACCCACAGCCTCATCATTTTACCAGCGCTTCAATGGTTCACAAACCCCTAGATATTACTAGCTCTTTTGATTTAAAAGAAGATGCTACTCCTATTATGGAGGGCTTAAATATACCAAGTGGAGATGCATACATTCCAAGCACTATACCTTCATCAGAAGAGTTATCTTATCCACTAGGAGCGGCCAGAGCACAAATTCATAAAAACTATATTATCGCCCAAACACAAGATAGTTTGATCATTGTCGATCAGCATGCAGCTCATGAACGATTAGTTTATGAAGCACTCAAAAATGCACTTTATTCCAAACCGCTTCCTTCACAGTTATTACTTATTCCTGAAATTGTAGAACTCTCTGAAGAGGATGCAACATGCCTTTTAACGCATAAAGATGCTTTGCAAAAATTTGGATTAGGAATAGAATCATTTGGACCAGGAGCAATTGTTGTGCGTGAAACCCCTTCCATGTTAGGAGAGATCAACGTCCAAGCTCTTATTAAAGATCTTGCAGATGAAGCCGCTGAGTATGATACAACAAACAATTTAAAAGCAATGCTTGATTATGTTGCAGCAACGATGGCCTGTCACGGTTCAATACGGTCAGGGCGCCTTTTACGCCCCGAAGAAATGAACACACTATTACGACAAATGGAGGCAATACCTAATACAAGTACATGTAATCATGGGCGCCCTACTTATATTGAACTCAAATTGGCAGATATAGAACGGCTTTTTGGCAGAAAATAAGCTCTTCATCATTTTTACAAGAAAAATATTTTAAAATTAACTCTCGACTTTATAATATATTTTATGGCACTTTTCTTGAATCTCTTGTATCAAGTAAAAAGGAGTTATAATGTTTCCCAATGGTGAACGCGAAGCAAAAATTCATTATTCTAATAACGGATATGACATTATAGAATATGGTACCTATACCATTTGTGCCGTTAGCGGGCAAAAAATCCCTATAGATGATTTAAAATATTGGAATCATCACCGCCAAGAAGCATATGCTAGTTGTGAAATATCCTATCAGCGTGAACTTGAGTGCAACCCATATCTCAAGCAATTATTAAAAACAAAAGAAAAATAACCCCTCGAAAGCTACAAATTTAGCCTTTGCCTTTTAGACAAGAAAATTCAAGGGAACGTTTTCTAAAGCGGGTCATGACCTCTTCAAGGACCATACGACAGAAGTCTTTTTGAACAAAATCGACATTCACATCAAAGACAATAAGATTTTTCAAACCTTTTTGCGTGTGAATTGTCTGTATACGGATATAATCTTTAGCTGTTGTTGCTAGCCATAAATTGTGCATTTTAGCCTTTTGTATAAGGCTTTTTAAATTTTTATCTGTGAAAAAATAGTGGTCTGGATATATGTAAGTTTGCACCACATGACCGGACAATTCTTTAATAGATTTAAAAAATTTATCTGGATTGCCAATACCAGCAAATGCCAAAAATGATTTTCCTGAAACCTCATCAGAGGCACTGGCTTTAAGATGAGCACGATATAAAGGCTTTCCAGTACGCGAAACAAGAAAAGCGACATTATCAGGCGCATCGGAATGACCAATCAATAAAACACTATCCATAAAAGAAAACTGCGTTTTTAATGGTACGCGCAAAGGTCCTGCTGGAAAGACAGCTCCATTACCAAAACCGCGCATCGCATCAACAACGAGTAACGCATAATCCATATAAAGACGGCGACTTTGAAATCCGTCATCCATTAAAATAAGATTACATCCCTCTTGTTTAAGCCGTTGTGCCGCTGCATAACGATTAGGTGATACAGCTACAAAAGCATGCCGTGCAAGTAAAAGTGCCTCATCTCCAACACTATATGGAGTATCATATTTTTCATTTACAAGATGTACCCCTTTAACTGATCCACCATAACCACGAGATACAATACCAGGTACGAAACCAAGTTCTTTAGCCACTTTTGTAAAAGCAATAACAACCGGCGTTTTACCCGCACCGCCACATGTAAAATTTCCAATACACAAAACTGGCAGATCAATCACGGGAGGCTGTCTTGTCATAAAACGACTTGAAAAATAACCATACCCCCATGAAACTGGAGCTAACACAAAACGCAAAAAGCTTTTATTTTTCCACCAAAAACGAGGGGCGCTAATATGCATATCTACCCTGACGCTGACGTAAACCTGTTTGTATTACAAGGGGTTGTAAAAATGGATCTAAAATCTTTAATGTGCGCTCAAATGCACCTGCCATACCTGTCGCCACTTCATGAGCCTTATCAATCATTTCTTGCCGCAATGTTTCATTTGTTAAAAGCTTATACACCTGAATAGCAAGCTGTTTTGTATCTTGAACCATATATGCTGCATCATGCGTTAGAAATTGTTTGAACATCTCTTGAAAATTTGAAACATGGGGTCCTGTCAAAATAGCGGAACCAAGCAAAGCCAATTCCAATGGATTGTGTCCACCATTTCCACATAACGATTTACCAACGAAAGAAACTTTCGATAAGCGAAGAAAAAGTCCCATTTCTCCAATGGTATCTCCCCATAAAATATCGGTATTCATGTTTGGAACAACGTCTCTACTCCTACGAATAAAACTTAACCCCTTATTATCGCATTTTCTGATAAGATCTTCTGAACGTTCAGGATGACGAGGTACAATAATTGTTAATAAATCTGGCAAATAATTTTTAACAATTTTATGGACCTCAAAAGCAATCTCCTCTTCCCCTTCATGCGTTGAAACAGCTGCCCAAACTGGGCGATTGCCGATAGCATTACGATAACGTGCAAGCAATTCTTGATTTTCAACCAGAAAAACATCAGCCTTGAGATTACCAGAAAACGTAACAGATTTTACGCCAAGTGTATGGTAATAAGCTACATCTCTTTCGTTTTGACCAATCGCCAAATCAATATCCTTAAAAATATGTTTGGCAAGAACGCGTCGTTTTTGCCAAGCTTTAAAAGAACGTTCAGACATATGGGCATTAACCAAAATCTGCGGAATACGCATTTTTGCAAGTTCTTTAATACGAAGGGGCCAAATTTCTGATTCACAAATCAAGACGAGATCAGGCTTCCAATGACTAATAAAACGCCGCACTGCAAAATCTAAATCCAAAGGAGCATATTGATGAATCAACCTATCACCAAAATGTTTTTTCACAAGAGTAGAAGAGGTCACAGTCCCTGTTGTCATTAATACATTGATTTTCAATGATAAAATATAATTTACAAGTGGAAAAAGTGCAAGTGTTTCTCCAACACTTGCTGCATGCAACCAAACTAATGAACCTTGGGGACGTACATGAGAACTTTTACCTAAACGCTCTTTTTTGCGACACCACTCTTCTTTTCCACGAATAGCACGAAAGAACAAATAAAAAGGAATAACAGGACATAAGCAAAAACCAATTATCCGATAGCTTAAAAGAGCCGTATGTGCCTTTAATTCTACCATTTAAAATCACCTCATCCAGCTATTTTAAGATATCTATATACTTATTTTGTTAAAAAAATCATCAACGCTATTGGTTGCATCCATATTTTTTAATATCATCCATATCTTAAATAAAAAAAGCTTAATCCATGAGAAAATTCAATACATATACACATTATTTAAATCTCTTTTAATTAAATTTTGTAACTTATATCGATTTTATCACTTCATTCTGCACCCTATAAAAAATCTTACTCAAAAATAACAAAACTACATTTCAGTCGATTATAATTTTTAAAATATAAATGATAAACCTATGACATAGATTGTATCAATTTTTTCAACTCACTGAATAAATACTTCTTATGATTTTAATGAGACTTTGAATTTTGCACGTTGGTATTTTAGAGAAAAAGCTTATTTTTACATATGTTAGGTATTGTCAATTTTTCAAAAAATAACCCATATAGACATTACAACCTAATATAAATACAACAAATAAAATGTGTTTAAAAGAAAGCTCAATCTCTATTATTTCATTTCAATAAAATGAATATGTCAAACTAATCTTAAAAACTTTTGAATAGTATAGAGTTCTCATTTTAAATTGTGATATAATCTCTTAAAGGTAATCTAGAAAAATCTAATCTCGTTTAATAGAGAATTTCTTAAAAGTCTTAGAGCAATTTAAATAAGAGTTTTCAAAATTTTAAATCCTCTCTTTTCAGGAGGTCGCAATGATATATTATTCCTTTTAAGATTGTATATAATCAACACAAAATGATTAACTTATAGATTGTAGTTTTAAATGAGTACTCAAGAAATCCTTATGAGGTAAGTTAACTTCATAAATCTATTCAGTTTCTCTAAGTTTCTAATTTTGGTAAAGTTTCTAACGACTTTCATGGTTTCTAAGCTTATAGTAATAACTCGTTTAAAAAATTCCAATAGATAAGTAACGAGTGCTAATAATCTCAACAGAGTAGTAATTGCTATCATTAATAATGCTACTCTTTTTATTAATCTTAACGCATTAGTGTCTCATACCCCATTCAAAAGCAGAGTGACTATTCACAATATAATCATAAACTTCGAGTGATAGCTGTCATGATAATATTGCTGTTGTAAATAGGTTGATAGAAACTGTCTTGCATTTTTATTAAGCGTAAAGATGGTGGTGCAATAATGGATTTTATACCTTGCACGGACACTATTATGAAATGGGCTTGGGTGCTTTGGGAGATGTTTCTTAAAAAAACATATGAATTTTAAACAACAAGCATATTCTTTTTTACGGCATTCTATTTTACCCGAAGAACGTACCTATGAAAAGGACGACTAAACAAAAGCATGAAGCAATCTACAGGTTATAATGACCAAATATTCAAGCTTTATTCTGCATCGCCTAACTCAGCATCAAGAAACTGATGCAAATCTACAATGTAATAACGTTGTAATGCATTATCTACACTGCTTTGTGCTTTTGCCTGCCATGCTTCTTGAGCGGATTGATAATCTGAGAAAATACCAACCACATCTAAATCATCAGGATTCTTAAATTGATTACTGTTAAGATTTTTTAATTCCCCACCAAATACAAGATGTAAATATTGTTTTTTTTCTTTGGTTTCAGTCATATGTGCCTCCATATCATTTAGATTATCTTAGCGCGCTTTTACGTGATTAAACTAACTTTGTTTGACGAACAACATCTATCATATCTTGACAGCAATTATTTTTACCAGCAATTAAAAGTCCATACTGGTAAGGTTCAATTCCATAAGATAGTAAAGGGGCATCAAGCGATAAAAAACACCCTCCACACTCCTGCAAAATAAGATCAGCAGCGGCAATATCCCATTCATGACAATTTGGACGAACTAATACGATATCAATTTCATCTTGAGCAACAAGAACAATACGATAAGCAAGAGAAGGAAGATAATGGTAAAGACTGACTTGATTGAGAAAATCATCTGGTAATTTTTGTGCGAGCGATTTATCAAGTGAAATTTTATATTTTCGATGAACCTCAAAGGCTAAACGAGGAAGTTTTATCCCATTTAATGTTGCCCCTCCACCTGTTACAGCTGTATAAACATCTCCTTGAGCCGGACATTGTAGAACGCCCACAATAGGACGCCCATTCTCAATAATGGCAACCGAAATACACCAATAAGGATTGCCAGAAAGAAAACCACGCGTTCCATCAATAGGATCAACAACAAAAGAGCGCTCATAATAATCTTGTTTTTCTCGATTATCTTTTGTTTCTTCTGAAATCCATCCATAATTTGGACGAGCTCCAAGAAGCCTCTCTTTCAAGAAATGATCAACAGCAAAATCTGCTTCACTAACCGGGGAATTACCTTCTTTAATCCAGACATCCAACGTGCATCCAAAATACCGCATTGCTAAATCTCCTGCCTCTCGACAAACATCACGCAAAAGATTTAAATCAGAAGAATGATGCGTGTTATTTTCCTGCAAGTGTCATCCCTTCAATTAATAATGTTGGAGCAGCTGTACTATAACGCCGATCAATATCATTGGCAGGTGTTAAATGTGCTAACATATGAAGCAAATCAGAACCTAGCGTTACTTCACTTACCGGATAAGCAATTTCACCATTTTCAATCCAAAAACCGGAAGCCCCACGACTATACTGACCAGTAATAAAATCAATGCCATGACCGAATAATTCGGTCACATAAAATCCATTTCGCAAATCTTTTATCATATCGCAAGGTGATACTAAACCCGGTTCAATAGCAAAATTTGTACTGGTCGGCTGCACTAATGATGCCGAACGCATACCGTGTCCATTTGTTTTAAGTCCCAATTCACGTGCTGTAGATGATGAAAGAAGCCAATTTTTTAAAATACCATTTTCAATAATATTGAGTGTTTGCCCCTCTACCCCTTCTCCATCAAAAGGATGAGAAGCATTTCCACGTAATCGCAAAGGTTGATCGGTTACATTAACATTAGGCTTCATCACTTCCTTGCCTAGGAAATTCTGTAAAAGACTCGTTTTTCGAGCCACAGAGGCTCCATTGACCATAGATGCGATATGCCCTGCAATTCCACGAGCCGTACGCGGATTAAAAATAACATCAACGCTCCCAGTCGCCGCACGAACTGCACCCAAACGTCGAACAGCACCAAGCCCTGCATTCTTTCCCACAGTTTCTGCTGCCTCTAAATCAGAAAAATGTAAGGCTGTTGTATAATCATAATCCCGCTCCATCTGTGTTCCTTCACCTGCAAGAGCACTACAAGAACGTGAAAAACAACTTGAGCGATAGGCTCCACAAAAACCATCGCTGGTCACAAGAATAAACCCACTACGGCCATAAGCTGTTGCAGCGCCACCAGAATTGCTTACACCTTTAACATCAAGAGCTGCTGCCTCCGTTTTTAAAGCATCTTCTGTTAAAAAATGACTGCTGGGTACAAAATCATCAAAAAGATCAAGATCTTTAGGATACTTAACCAAACACTCTTTATCTGCCAAACCTTCAAATAAACTATCGGGAGAAGCTTTAGCCATCGCAACAGCACGTTCCGCAAGTTCTTGCGGATAAGATCCTAAATTAGCAGAAACACTTGCTACTTTTTTTCCAACAAAAACCCTTAGAGTAAAATCATTGCTCTCTGCTGCTTCTGTCGATTCGACTTTCCCAAAACGAACTGATACACTGGTAGAATGAGCATGAACAATAACAGCATCAGCAGCATCTGCCCCAGAACGCTTTGCTGCTTCAACCAGCGAAACAGCTTTCTCAATCTGGTTTTTGTCAGTCATTATAGACTCCCTAAAATATTTTATTATTTACATTGATAAGCATTCTGACAAATTTATATAAATCAGAATATAACTCTTGTGTATTGATTCATAAGATTATGCACATTCATGCATTCTTTTTTTTTAATGCATTAAATCATTTCCCTTTTAGCTTCTTTATGAAAAGACGTAATATGCCGTATATGCCGTAAAATCTCTTTAGTTTCAAGATTTCTCATGGGCCCTTATCATTTTAGGAGCCAAATCTCCACTGACAATCAAATCAACAGAACAATTGGCAATTAACAAAAGTCTTAGCTATAACACTTGAATTTAAGCCAAAATCCTCAAAAATTCGAAAAGCATAAAATGATCTAAATCACAGGTCTTCCTTCCTCTGGGTAGTAAAAAACTTACCTCATATCTTTCCTATAGCATTCTTTTATTTCCAAGCAAGAATCAAGAAAATGCCTTATATTTGTATACACTTCTTCGCTTCTATAAACTCTCTCATAATGAGACGGCACTCTTGTAAATGAAACAAAACTTAAACAGAGTAAAAAATATTTCCTTCCATTATGGTTTCAACAAAATGAGCAGTCATAAACTTCTTTACCCTAATGGACGTAATATCATAAAGAACTCATTTTTATATTTAAAAGTAATCAAGAAATTATCTTGTAATCTTTCAATAAAATTAACAGTTTGATTTATACTTATAATTTATTGTTTTGTAATTTGTATAAAAAGCCTAATATCATAAAATTCTCTCTGTTTCGAACCTATTCATGTTGAGTCAATCACAACTATTTGCGAGCAAATCATAAGTAAGGAGCGTATGAATGAAAACCATTTAAGAAGAAATCAAAATGTCTCTTATGAAGGTTTTAAATGCAAAAGCTATCGCAACATTAGAAACCAGCAAATATCATGACGATATGGGCCTACATCATAAGAGAAGCAATGAGCTTCTGAAACTTTCTCATTTTCAACGAAGAGAGCATCTTATAAGCTTTTATATATAAAAAATTCAATGAATTTCATAAGATTTTTAGCGCAAAATTAATCCCGTAAGATGCTTTGACACGATTTCAACAGCTAACTAAAACCAAATCATAGCTCATCAATTTGCTATATACTCATAACTGATTTCATTCTAACAAGGCTAAGAGTTCTGCACCTTTTTAAGGTATTAACTTCTTTATAAATGTACCCCCTTACAAAATGCTTTTGTTTTCAGTAAGAGCACGTCTACTCATTTCAATCATTGCATCCCGAAGATGTAACTTAATTTTTGATCCAATAATCATTCCAAATAAAGGAGCAAGTAAACCAGACATGATTACAGTATGACGAATTTTGTTATTTGAAGAACCAGTTTTTGTTGAACAAATATATTCATGATTAAAACTCATACGTGTAAAAGGAAGTTTAGCATAATCAGAAAAACAAACATTTTTTATAACTTTATCAAGCGTAAAAGTTACTGTAGGTCCCTTTTTAGGTTTCATGCGTCCTATAGCGCCTTCTTTGAAAGGACCAGAAAGTTCTACCCACTCAAGTTCACTATCCCAGCAAGGCCATGATGCCACATCTTCCCATATAGCCCAAATTTGCTCAGCACTTGCTTCTGTACTAATCTCTTCACTATATATCCAATTAAACACGATAATCTCCCCTTTTTTACAAATTACTTATCTTTAGTGATAAAGAGTATTATAAAAAAGTACCCTTAAAGCTGCACAACGATAAAATACTTAATACTCTCAGATTTACTTAATATGTAATGATTAAATCAACAAGGGATACTACTAAACTAAACAGACAAATACTCAGGATAAATGAACAATATTTTCAATACTAAACAAAATATCTTTTTTAAATTTATACAATAACAAAAATAGAAGTTACGCATCATATAAGATATAAATGCAAACTGCACAGCTTAAAGCTTTCAACTGCTGATGAAATGTGATGATTAAGGTATAGCAGAAAAAAATTAAACAAAAAAGATCATAACTATTATCGAGGAATATATATCCTATTGGAGAAAAAACATCCTTCTGTAGTAAAGCTAATAAAAATTCATCAATTCCTTTAACATTAGAATCTTTTATTGATTTTCTACTTGACCTTTTAAAAACCATATAAAATGAAGAAAACTGTGTAAAAGCATTTTTTCATCCTATCGGATAAAAACAAGAACTTTCTCAAGATGTAAGCGATCGTAATTTATAGAGACGTATTGCTGTCTCACCATAAAAACGCTCATCGTCTAGATAAAAGACGTTAGGTAAATAAATCATTGTATCTTTCTTTTCTTCAAGTATGAAGAGTGTATCAGCTTTTGCCCACCCTCCTCGCAAAGCTTCTACAAAAGCACGTTCACCTAAACAACGGCTATACGGAGGATCAGCGCAAATAACATCAAATGGCAGCATTGTGCCAATATTGCCAAGTTTGGTCGCATCACGACGCAAAATCCGTCCTATCGACTGTAATTCAAAGGCTTCTATATTTTTTTGAATTACCCCACGCCCCTCAACCGAGTTTTCAACAAAAACAGCAGCCTTTGCTCCACGTGAAAGTGCTTCGATGCCTAAAGCACCAGTCCCAGCAAAAAGATCAAGAATGCGTTTATTGGTCCAAAATTGTTCTTCACGGCTAGAAAGAATATTAAAAAGGCTTTCACGTGTACGATCACTCGTTGGGCGAATCGACTGATTAACAGGCGAAAACAAAATACGCCCAGCAAATTTACCGCCTATGATCCGCACGTGGACCTCCAAATCGCTTCGAAGTTTTTGCACCGTCCCTATGTGGTTTAGATTTTTTCATAGCACCACCAAACGATTTTACCTTTTTCTTTCTCTCAAAAGAATGCTCATCATGACCACCTTTTATCATTTTCTCTTTATCCTTTAAAAAGCGATCTTTCTTACCAAAGGGATGCGTCTCTTCATAAGATATTTTGCCATGTTTTTGAACAAAACTTTCCCTCTTCTCTTTGTATGACGGATTTTCTTTTAGTTTTTCCTTGCTTCGATGAAATGATTTTCTACCATCCAAATCGCTCTTATGACCATGCGATTTCTCCTCACTATAAGAAGGCTTTCTACGTGCACTTTGCGGACGTGCACCAGGAGCCATCCAAACATTAGCACGGCGAGAACGCGGTAGAAAACGCTCTGCTTTTCCTTCTTCACTTTTCTCCTTCTTTACATTCTCATGAGACTTTGTACTTAATCGTGCGCGACTATGTTCAACAGAACCATCTCTTGGTCGGCGTCGTATTGCCCTTTCACTTGAGAAAACCCAACCATCATTTGCAATAGAAAGATCTTTCTGGCTTTGCTTTTCTGCAACAACTGCAGAATTTGAAAATGGCTTAAGAATAGGAGCATCAAAATCTGCATTGGCTTGCATAATCAAACGCTCCCCCAACTGATCTCGTAACATCCGCCCTTTTAATTCTTGCACGGCTCCTTCTTCTAAATCAGAGAGATGAAATGGACCATAAGATACACGTATTAATCGATTAACTGATAATCCCAATGCCCCTAAAACATTCTTTATTTCACGATTTTTTCCTTCTCGCAAAGCGACAGAAAGCCATAAATTCGACCCTTGTTCGCGTTCAATTGATGCTTCAATCGAACCATAAAAAATACCATTAATCGCAATACCATTTTTAAGGTTATCCAACGCGCTCTGCCTTACTCTTCCATGAGCACGTACACGATATTTGCGGACCCACCCCGTTACAGGAAGCTCTAATACACGCGCTAAGCCACCATCATTGGTTAAAAGCAAAAGCCCTTCCGTGTTAATGTCAAGCCTTCCAACAGAAAGAACACGCGGCATTCCTTTTGGTAAATTACTAAATACTGTAGGTCTGCCTTCAGGATCACGGTTCGTGGTGACAAGACCTGCTGGCTTATGGTAAAGCCATAAACGCGTTCGTTCTATAGGAGGTAAAGGTTTGCCATCAACTTTAATAACATCAGAGCGGCTAACATTAAAAGCAGGCGTTGTCACGACTTTACCATTCACAGAAATACGACCTGCAACAATCATCATTTCTGCATCTCGACGCGAAGCAATACCAGCACGCGCTAACCTTTTAGCAATTCGTTCACTCTCATTATTTTCATTCATTTGCGTTTCAAACCAATCTTTGCAAGTATGTTCAGAAAATTATTCACATGCACCATACCGCTTATCCTGAAAAATGAAGTAGCATAATCATTTATCATTTTCTATACTTTAACGACAATAATATATCTGCCGACTTGCAAGTTTGTTTTAAACTCTTAAAAAAATAGAGGTCTTCTTTTCATTATAAAAGCATAATAAATTATTCATTCCATAGCATTCCTTATCGAGATAACCTTTAGATTTTCTATACCTTCAGTAGAAAGAATATTATGACTTTGACGCCCATGGAAATAGCCCTTTTAGAAGCACAAGAGGCTGCAAAAACAGATGAAGTTCCCGTAGGTGCTGTCATTACACGTGGAAAAGCTATCATTGCACGCGCTGGTAACTTTATAAAATCTGCATATGACCCTACAGGACACGCAGAAATACGCGCAATCCGTATGGCTTGCAAAACATTGCAAAGCGAAAGGCTTCCTGATTGCGATCTTTATGTAACACTTGAGCCTTGTGCTATGTGTGCCGCTGCCATTTCATTTGCACGCATACGACGTCTCTATTACGCAACAAATGATCCCAAAGGGGGTGCTATAGAGAATGGTCCACGTTTTTATCAGCAACCAACCTGTCATCACAAACCTGAGATTTATTCTGGTTTTAAAGAAAAAGAAGCTGCTCAATTACTTAAAGATTTTTTTGTACAAAAGCGATACTAAAAACAATTCTTCTTCCATAACTTTCACTCTTTAAAACTATCCTACTTCTCAAAAAAGACTGTTAATTCTTTTGCCATATATATAGCAAAAGCTATTTCGAAGCATTTTTTCTCTCTTTTAATTCTGCATATTGTTTCTATTAGATGATACATTCATTCAAAAGAATAATTCATTATTTTGTATATAAAATATAAAGTCCAAAATATCGTAGACATACTCTCATTTCAAATTACATTGAAACAGTAAAAATCACTTTCTTGCACATCATAAGCGGAATTATCGTCTGGATAAAGAACATTTTAGAAAAGACTAAAAATGTCTCTTATGAAAGCTCTCAAATGCAAGAATTATCGCAACATTGGAGTTTGAAAAATAAAATGATAGTATCAGTTTCCTCCTTCCTAAGCATAAAGATATTGGAGCACAATAGATTTTACGTTATACTATCCACATGAGCGATGTTGTAAAATGAGCTTGAGAAATGTTTCGTGTTAGGAAACGCATAAGGACTCTCTCGATGCTGTTGTCATATTGCTATTTCATGAGAATAACACCCCTCCTACAGCAGCATTATAACTGCGCGCGAATGAGAGCTTGGTATCATAAGTAATTAGAAAAATTCTTTACTTTAAATATTTTGTCTTTCCCCTATCGACCAATAGGTGCGGTTTTTGCCGGTTGGCGATAACTTAAAGGTGGTTCAGTGAGATAGCGACGGTATTTTGAACTTCCAACTTGTGCTCTCTGACGACGTAAATATTCCTGTCGTTGCTTCGCATTCAACTGTGAAGGATTTTCTGAACCAGCGCCATTAACTGACGATCCTTTGTGAGGAAAAGGAGTATTTCCTTGGTGATTCTTCGATGCTGCCATTTCATTGACAGATCTATCTTGTTGTGGTACCGGCAAAAATCTGCGTGAACTAGGGCTTGGTATTACAAGTTTTGGATGAGGTTTCATAACAATTTGGCTGCTATTATTTTTTGGTGTTAATGAAGTAATATTAGCAACATCTTCAAAAAACTGTATCGAAACCGGTTTATTGGTACCATAGGTAGGAGCGGATAAATCGCATCCCGTTAAAACAAAGCACATCCCTAAAATTCCTATTGGAAATATTTTTATTTCACGTTTTCTCACTGCCTATTCCATTTCCTAAGTATATGGCTGATTAATATTCCCGTTATTTATGAGAGAACGGTCCATACACAAATTTCCCCCCTGCAGACAAAATAACGGAATTTACTTTGTACCACAAAAAACTATATTCATCAATATGAGAAATATACTTGCATTTCTTTCCTTTGATTTAAAATTTTAAATCTTACCAAGAATCTGTAGTTCCCGCAAAGCAGCTGCATCACGAGCAGATACATCCGGATAAGCTAAATCACTCCCAACATCTTGTGTATAACGCCATGATCGAGCACATTTTTTTCCTAATGCCCTCTTTGGATATACACCAACACCTTCAACATCATTCAAAGTAAAAGCATCGGAAGGTATCGTGTCCTGCGTAATTGTGAGTGCACTGGTAATACAGATCTCCGCCATATCCACATTTTCTAATGCCTCTCGTAAAACCAGATTGGAAATAAAAACAATAGGCGCAGCTTCCAAAGAGGATCCAATACGCTTATTAGCACGTTCAAGCTCTAAAGCACCTGTTACAACTTTACGGACCTGCCGAATCTTTTTCCAACGCTCAGCCAAAGATTGGTTTTGCCATTCTGCTGGTACAGAGCGAAATTGTTCGAAATGCACTGATTGGCTTTCTGGATAACGCTCTAACCAAGCTTCCTCCATCGTAAAAGGTAACATTGGAGCAAGCCATGTTACCATACGCTCAAAAATCTCACGGACAACCTGCAAGGAAGCCTTGCGTTTTTTTGATGAAGGTGCATCACAATAAAGAGAATCCTTGCGGATATCAAAATAAAATGCCGATAACTCAATGATTGAAAAATCCAATAATGCACGCATAATCTTTTTAAAATCAAATTCATCGTAAGCGCGATTAATCAACTGATCAAGTTCAAAAAGTCTATGCAATATAAATTTTTCAAGATCCGGCAGTGCACCATAAGATACTTCTTCTCCATCATCATGTGCTAAAGTTCCTAGCATCCAACGAATTGCATTGCGTAGTTTACGATATGAATCCACATTTGTTTGAAGTATTTTTTTGCCTAAACGCTGATCTTCCCAATAATCGGTTGTCATAACCCAGAGACGAAAAATATCAGCTCCAGATGTTTTAATGATTTCTTGCGGAACAACCGTATTGCCTAAAGATTTAGACATTTTCTTACCATTCTCATCCAAAGTAAAACCGTGTGTGATCACGGACTTATAGGGAGAACAAGCACGCGTACCACAGCTTTCCAAAAGAGAAGATTGGAACCATCCGCGATGTTGATCTGAACCTTCAAAATAAACATCAGCAGGCCATTTCAAATCAGCCCGATCTTCTAACACAAAGCTATGGCTTGCTCCAGAATCAAACCAAACATCCAAAATATCATAAACCTGTACCCAAGGCTCATGTGCACGCTCACCTAAAAAACGTTCACGTGCTCCTTCAGCAAACCATGCATCTGCCCCTTCTGCTTCAAAAGCCCGTAAAATACGCTCGTTCACACCTTCATCTTTTAGAATAACACCATCCTCATTCGCAAAAATACAAATAGGAACACCCCAAGAACGCTGACGAGAAAGAACCCAATCAGGACGATCTTCTATCATAGAAGCTAGGCGGTTTTGTCCAGAAGGCGGCACAAAACGCGTTTTTGAAACAGCTTCCAAAGCCCGACTACGTAAAGTTGAACCATCCCCAAAATCTTTATCCATTGAAATAAACCATTGTGGTGTATTGCGAAAAATAACGGGTTTTTTTGAACGCCAACTATGGGGATAGGAATGCTTTAAACGCCCCCGTGCAAACAATCGATCTGCTTTAATTAAAGCGTTAATGACCTCTTTATTGGCATCACCCATTTTTCCATTATCATCAATAACACGTGCAGGTCCTCCTTCACGATCTGGTCCTAAACCTGGAACATCTTTCGTATAGAACCCTGCATCATCAACAGGAAACGGTATAGATGAATCAATCCCCGCTTGTTCCAGTAAGGACTTATAATCATTCCAAATTTCAAAGTCCTCACGCCCATGGCTTGGTGCTGTATGGACAAAACCTGTACCAGCACTCTCTGTTACGTGCGAACCATCAAGCAATGGAATTTTAAAGTTATACCCCCCAGCCAAACCTTTGAGTGGATGAGAAAGAACAAGAGCTTTCAACTCTTCAGAAGAAATAACACGCAAACGCTTCAAAACAAGTTTGGCTTTTTCTCCACAACTCATCGCTAAAGGATCTGCAAAGAGAAGCTTTTCTCCCACTTGAGGACCAAAATCATTTTCAGCACTTTCAACTTCGTAAATACTATAAGAAATTTGCGAAGAATAACTCACTGCACGATTGCTTGGAATTGTCCACGGTGTTGTTGTCCAAATGACGACATGAGCACCATATAAATCATCAGAATTTGCTTCAAAAACAGGAAACTTAACCCAAAGCACCTCTGATTCATGATCATGATATTCAATCTCAGCCTCTGCCAAAGCCGTACGTTCCACAACAGACCACATCACTGGCTTGGAACCACGATAAATCTGATCTGACATAGCAAATTTTATCAATTCACTGGCAATGCGTGCTTCTGCATGAAAAGCCATTGTAGTATAAGGCGTGTTAAAATCTCCCACGACACCAAGGCGTTTAAATTCTTCACTTTGAATAGTTACCCAATGCTGTGCAAATTCACGGCATTCTTGACGAAACTCGTTAAGAGGTACCTCATCCTTATTTTTTCCTTGTGCTCGATATTTTTCTTCAATTTTCCATTCAATTGGAAGCCCATGGCAATCCCAACCAGGTACATAATTTGCATTAAAACCGCGCATTTGGAATGAACGGACAACCACATCCTTTAGAACTTTGTTTAAGGCATGCCCAATATGAATATGACCATTTGCATAAGGCGGACCATCATGAAGAATATAAAATGGACGATCTTTTGCTTGTTGGCGCAATTGCGCATAAAGCCCCATATCTTCCCAACGCGCCATCAATTCAAGCTCTTTTTGCGGAAGCCCTGCACGCATAGGAAAATTTGTCTGTGGGAGATAAAGAGTTTTTGAATAATCTATTGTTTCATTTTTCACAGTCATTGTGAAATATTCCTGTCCACTTTTACGATTTCATTTTTGCATAACTTCCCTGAACCCTGCAACTCTGGTTTTTATCTATAGGGAAAGCCGAGCTTATCATTCGTATTAAGCAGCGATCAGGAAAATATATCATCACAATCTATGGGCTTTATCATGAAATTCACAAGAAAAGAAATCAAAAATTGATCTTTTAAAAAATAAAGGCTCCACTAATAGTGGAGCCTTTTAGAAATTTACTCTTTTAAAAATTAGAATTTATAAGCTACACCAACACGGAAATCATTGGTTTTGTAGTTAACTTCAAGTTTTTCCTTTGCAAATTTCTTTTTACCAAAATCAGAGTAACGATATTCTGCACGTACAATCACATTATCCAAAAGCGAGAAATCAACGCCACCACCAAGTGTGTAACCAATCATGGTTTTTGTTTCATCAGCTAAGTTCTTAGAAGAAACGACTCTTCCATCCTCATCCTTAACAGATATTGATACAGTGTCTTGGAATTGCCCATAAGCAATACCACCAGCAAGATAAGGCATAAAGCGATCAGCAGCAAAACCAATACGTACCCGTGTAGCACCACCCCAATTTTGCTTGAAAGTATGACTTAAAGTTTCAACTGCATCCTCTTGATCAAGACCAAGTTCAGAAGCCATCTTTTTTATTTGTTCTATACCATATACACTGGAAGCGTTCTTATCCACCGCTTGTGTACTTTGTGCACCGTGTCCAGCCATATTCTGTCCA
Source organism: Bartonella sp. AA18HLJMS (assembly GCF_042197245.1). NCBI lineage: Bacteria > Pseudomonadati > Pseudomonadota > Alphaproteobacteria > Hyphomicrobiales > Bartonellaceae > Bartonella > Bartonella sp. AA18HLJMS. Next base: position 51,793 of record NZ_JBHIRP010000013.1, read on the forward strand.
CCATGAGAACGAGAAACATGTGGATTAGTACCATTCGGATGAGCACCAGAGCTATGCCCACCTGCATGAGGTGCACCATGCGAATTAGCATTTCCGCTACCATGGGAAGAACTATGATGACCTCCCTGTTGGGCTCCGCTTGTTCCATTAGAAGCTTTTGTCTCTGAACCAGAGGATGATCCTGATCTCGCAAGTACAAGTGGTCCGCTCGGTACTGTTTTTTCTGCTGATGGTTGTACCAATGTAGGTGCTTTTGCTGCTGGCTGTACTGCTGGTGTGGTTACAGTAGGTTTTACTGGTGCAGGCACTACTGATACAGTAGCTGATCGCGATGCTGACTGCACTGATGTTCCTGCTCCTGTTGTAAGGGATGTCGATTTAGGTGCAGCTGATTGTGATCCACCTACCGATGCCCCTCCTGTATCTGATCTTCCTGATGAGGACGATGGCAATTGCACTGATTTTGTCCCTGCACTGGAGAGTGTTAGTTTAGATGTATCAGCTGCTTGTATTCTCTCGCTTAACACTGTCGTTGTAGTCGTTCCTGCTTGTGGTTTTGTTACTTGATTAGCGGAAACTGCTTGTACTCCTAACGATTCAGATGTTAACGTTTTTGATGGTAGAGATGACACTACTGGCGTTTTTGTTGAATTAACATCGCCTGTTTGTTTGGATTGCACTGCTTCTGAAGCTGCTGGTGTAGGGTTTCCTGACGCAGATCCTGTTGCTGGCGTCCCTACTACTGCAGCTCCTGCACCAGCAGGTGTTCCTGCACCTGCAGACCCTCCTGAAGCGGATTTTGCTGCTTGCGTTTGTGCCTGTGTTCCTATTGCTTCTTGTGTTGGTTGAGGCGTTGATAGGCTTGCGGATCTGCGGGATCTTACGACTGCATTTTCTACTGTAGTGTTATCAGCCGCTCCTATGGTAATGGTCTTTGTGTGTTTTTTTCCAGATACCATTAAATCCGTATCGATGCCAAAAATAAAGTTATCACCGAGATCAATATTAGAACCTGCATAAAAACCACCTACAAAACCTGAAAGTTTAGGAGAGAACTCTTTATCTAGTGGTAAACTCTTTTCTTGACCAACAAGAGCCATATCAGCTTTGCTCGAAAAACCACCAGCTTGGACACCTAAATAAAGACCTGTCCATGAAAAAGTAGGTGCAACAATGGTAGAAGCAGTCGATGATGCTGGCTGATGAGGAATCATAACATCAGCAGCTAGTGCTGTAGACGCTGAAATTAAAGAAAAAATAGACGCTGTTATTAAACGTTTTGTATTCATAAAATCTCTCCAAATATCCAAAATGAAATTCATATAGAGCATCTTTTCTGAAATATCTGTAGCAAAAATGACACACTCACAAAAAAATAAAGAATTTTTGCAAATAAGGCTTCTTAAACTTTTAATTTTGCATTCAATAAGAATTTGTAAACTAAATCACACTAAAATTATGTGTATTAAAGTTGGATTCATTTTCATTAAAGTTTCGCATAACTGTTAATGATAATATTCTTTATAAATTTCTTTTACCAAAATCTAAATAACAGTATTCTGCATACAATAAACTATTATCTGTTATTGCAAAATCAATACCAGCGCAAACAGTGAAATCAAATATGGCCTTTTTTAAAACCAAGCGCCATCAAAGTTTCATCTATTTACCAGCATGATCTACTTTTAGTACTTTAGCAATAGTATTTTGTATCTAAAATTCAGAAAAACAAAGAAATTATTCAAACACTCGCAAAAAAACTTTTAGATTCTTTGCATAAACATCTTCATCCTGCTACATCACATTGATTTATAAAGATAACTTATTGTTTTCATGTTGAATGAAAAAACTAATTCTGTAGGATTCTATCATTTAAAATCTGTTCCATGTTGTATTAATTAAAATCACTTGCTTGCACGTTACAAGCGAAATTTTCGTAAGGACGGACAAGGCTTTCTCTGCTGAAGCAAGACTTAAGGCTGGCATTCAAGTTGTTCTGAATGTTTTTTACAATAAGGGCTATTTAAGCGTCTCTCAACACTTCGCTGAGGCATGACAGCACTAGGACGACATATGGGAAGATTGTCCGATTTATGGTTCTCACACCATTCTTGTATTGTAAAGCTAGGACGAAAACCTGATTGCGCCATACACATTTCAATACTGGCAAATTGATTCAAATCTAGCGCCACAACCTTATTAAGGTCCGGTACTCCACATTCTAAAAGTATTTTATTTCTCCATAATGCTGGAGAAAGTGAGGGAATTGAGTTAACACATCCAGTGATACTTAACAGAGCTATACAACTCAATAGTTTTAAGATTTTCTTCATTCTTCCCCTCTTTCAATGGATTTATTTACAATAAACAGCTCATAAGCTTGTTGATATTTTCTGTCACCGCTGTTTAAACAACGGTGAACAATATTGAAATGGTTGCTTGAGGAAACAATCCCGCACAGGCATGTAAAAACGTGAGTGTGGGGATTGTCGGTCATCACAAACAAAACTTAAGGTTTGCATTCAGGTTGTACTGGACTTCTTTTACAAAAAGGGCTGTTTAAGCGCTTTTCGACACTTCTCTTCGGGATGACAGCACCAGGCTGACAAATGGGAAGGTCTCTACCGTTAAAAGGAGAACACCAGCTAGCTCTCCCTTTATAATGGAATCCTGCTTGGATCATGCAAGCATCAATCGTTGCATTCTCATTGTTGCTTAACTTTTGAACTTCATCCTCAAGATAATTAAGGTGTGGCAAACCACACTCTAGCAATGCTTTTCCTACCTCCGTAGAATCTGCTCCTAGCTTCTCCCACACAGCCGTCTCTCCTCGAGGAGGTTTATCAATGTTTTCAATATCACATCCAGTAACCGTTAACAGAATGAGCAGGCTTAATAAATTAAACAACATTTTCATTTTTTGTTCCCTGTTCTCGTTGAATGAAGTTTGTTAAAACCAAATGAACCATAATTCCATCTACACGCATCACTCGCATCAGCATAACAATTATGGGGGCTCGGGTTAAGGCCCAAGACCGCTCTCCCCATCTCTCTGATTGGATTAGTTGCTATAGTAAATAAACTGTTTGCTGCAAATATCGTCATATAAAAAGGATTTTTTATACCTTTCTCCAAAAGTGAAAAATCTAGATTTAAAGGTGCCTTATAAGCCGTAGGCCAATTGTAACCAATCACTGTACTAATGGGGTCTAACATATGACCTTGTATGTAGATATAATTTT
>NZ_JBHIRP010000014.1:0-45184 GCF_042197245.1 Bartonella sp. AA18HLJMS
ACGCTATAGGTTTTTTCACATCCAGCTGTGATGAGCCCTGTGCAAAGTAGCAATGTTGTTATGAGAACTTTATTCATTATTTATTGTCCTGTTTCTTTTCAGATTCTTGTTTATCGTCATTTGTCGAGCCAAAGCCTCCCCATTTTTTACGGGTTTCAAGTTCAGCTTGCTCTGCATTTTTACAATTTTTCGAATTCAAATCCCCTGACGTCAAACATTTCACTAATACTTCTTCCATCAGTTTTTTATTTTTTTTAAGTTCTTCTACGCTGTGGGTTTTTTCACATCCAGTGGTGATGAGCCCTGTGCAAAGTAGCAATGTTGTTATGATGATCTTGTTCATATTCAAGCCCCTCTTTTTTCTCGTTTATTGACCACGCATTTTTTGGGCTAAAGCTTTGGTTCGTGCTTTAAATTCTTCTATTTCACGTCTTTCTGCCGCTTTTTCTTCTGCTTGTTGAATCATCGCGGCGGCTTGCATTTGAAGGACTTGTGTTTGCAGTTTTGCTTGTATCGCTTCTAGTTGTGCTTGAATGCCTTGAATTTTACCCGCATCTTCAGTACTTCCAAGTTCGTCAAGAAGCTTGGTAATGTTTTTTTGTGTTTCACTGGCTTCTTCGTAGACGTCTTGTCCTTTTGCTGCTTGTCCTACTACGCGCTGTTCGGCTTTTTTCACTTCCTGTGTGTAAAAAGCATCTACTGCCTCTTTTGAGTCTGCGCCCCCCGCGGGCTCTTTGTATTTAAGTTCTTCTTGCCATTTTTGCGTGTTTTTGCTGCCACCGCCGCCGCCGCCACCACCGCTGCCCATCGATTGTTGAAAGTGGTTAAAGTCTGAAGGAAGGGCGCCACTGCTCCCTTGCTTGTTAAACATCTCTTTCAATCCCGAAATGTCAGGCTTGACATTTAAGGAGTTATATAACTGTTTCGCTTGATCGAGTTGGCTCTTTAATTGCTCAAGCTGTTGTGCACCTTGTTGAATTTGTTCTTGCAACTTGTTAAGCTGTTGTTGGCCTTGTTGAACTTGTTTAATCATTTGTCCAAAAGCCTTGGGATCAAATACAATACCGCCAAAACCAAATGAATTGGTTGTTAAACCAAAAGAAATTGCGCAAAGAGCTGTTGCCAATAAAAGTTTTTTCATTGCTTTGACCTTTCTTGAAAAATAGGAAGCCATTTTTCTGGAGATTGTCCAACTTCATCCATAATGGTCTCTAGGAGTTCAATATTCTTGGTGGTACCACTTAAAATGGCTATTTCATCATCAAAGCCGCGTAAATTCAGCTCTGCTACAACTGAACTTTGCCCTTGTTTGATGAGAAAACGCCGTGACTCACGGCTTAATTCTGATTGTATCAGGTTAAATTCTCTGTCCGATAATTTAAAACCTTCTACATAATCCCCATGATTGCCCTTTTGATTGGGAAAATAAATCTGTGTGGGGCATTGCTCTATAATGGTGTGGGCAATGGTCGAATTGATCGCATCTTTGGGAGATTGCGTTGCAAACAACATCAAACCATTTTGTTTACGGATAGTTTTCAGCCTGTCTTGCGCAAAGGCTTTAAAGGAATCATCCTCTAAGGCTTTCCAAAATTCATCAATGACAATGATAATACGACGCCCATCAATCAGAGACAAAATCCTATGAAAAAGATACATCATTAATGGGGGACGAATTTCATTATTATCTAAAAAATCCGTCATGTCATAACCAATAAATTTTGCATCAATGCCAATGTCGTCATCAGGATTGTCAAAAACCCACCCTAAGGCATTGCCTTTACACCATCTTTCTAAACGACCCGCTATCCCCTCCCTGTGCGTGGTGTCAAAAAACATTTGTAAGGCCGATATTGTCCGTTGTTCTTTTGGCAACAAGGCAAGTTGGTCAACAGCAGCAGAAATATCTTGTCTTTCTGATTCACTGATCTTTTGATCTTCAGACGAAACAAGCTTTATAATCCATTGGCGTAAAAAAACTCTATCTGCTGGATTGTTATAGTCTAAGCCTTTTAGCGGTGCTATGCCTGTCGGTCTACCATTCTTCAAGGGCATATAAGTGCCGCCACCCGCTCTGACAAAAAGTTCTGCACCCCGATCTTTGTCAAAAAAGACCATATTGGGATCATGCTTTTGAAGTTGCGCTAAAAGAAAATTGACAATAACCGTTTTCCCAGAACCAGAGGGACCACAAACAAACGTATTGCCTAAATCTCCAAAGTGAAAGTTAAAATAAAACGGTGAACCAGCAGAGGTTTTCATCAAGGCTACCGCTGGTCCCCATACATTGCCATCTATTTTCCCAACCGGAAAAGAATGAAAAGGAGAAAGCGCTGCATAATTGCGGCTTGTTATTGCACCAGAGCGGGTGCGATAAGCATAATTGCCAGGCAATTGTGCCCACCAAGCTGCTGCTAACCCTAAGTCTTCCCGCGCAATCACAGCCCCACCATCTGTAAGACGAGAACGCGCTTTGGCAAGATTATCCGCTAACTCTTGCGGCGTATCAGCAAAAACTGCCAATGATAAATGATGTTCCCCTAAAACAAAACGATTGGATTCAAGATCATCAAGCGCATCATCCAGTTCCATAATTTGTGAACCTGCTCGATCTCCTGCATTGACCATTTGATTCTGTTTGCGCCCCATAATCTGTTTGGCAGCATTTTTGCTCTTGAAAATAAAAGATTGGGTGAAAATAAACTCAAAGGGAAGGGTGAGCAAACCATCCGCCATGCCTACCCTGGTTTTTGCTGGATATTCTTTCCAACCAAACATGCCCGCAAACCGCTGTCCCGCCTCGGTGCGTATTTCTATGATCTCTTTCCCAAAAATGAGACGGTCTGAATAAACAGTCGAAGCTATCGTCCCCCATGTGAGAGGGATACGTTCACGACGACCTCCCACCAATTGGTGGATAAACTCACTTTGCTGCGAATAAATATTACCTTCATGTTCATAAAGACTCAATCTTCTTGCACCATAACGCTCTAAATTTTGAATAAGATCTGTGGTAATATCTTCAAGCTTGCGAATGGACTCTGCATCAACTTCTGTCTTTTCTTGCTTGGCTTTGCCTAAACGTTTGAAAAACTCCACTAATTTATCCGTTTGATCAATGTGTGGATTCCACAAAATCGAAAGATAAAGATCATTGCGATAAAGCTCCTGTGAAATCATCCGGTCGCGATATTTATCATCTAATTGCTTGGCAAATGCCGATCTGAAATTCCCATCCGGATAAATCGTTTCACGCTTTCTGATAATATGGCTATAAAGCGCTATCCGTTCATCCGCTATGTTTTTAAACAGATTATTGAGCTGTTCGTGAAGCACATTCAGATCAATAATATCTGCTGTCTCAAAGTTAATCCCTTCAAGTTTAATAACGCTCATGAGAGCGCGTGAATCCAGCGCAATGATGTGCTTGTTGACATGGCGCACATAAGGAATGATCGCCTCTGGCTGCTTTTCACGTTTGCGCTCTGTTCTATTCATTATAATTCCTCATAATTACGAATTAATCGTAATGGAGAAATACTTCCCCCACCCCATAGACTCGAATTTCTGGCAAAAATAGATGTCTTTTGCCATGTCAGAAGAATACGAAATTTGTTATGGTCATGCTTTAGGATTTCCTTGAATATGAAATGCAGCATCACACCAAAGGTTAGAAGAAAAATATTGCCTGCCATAATGAACAATATCATCGTTCCTATCCCATTTAATCCCATAGCTTCCACCGTCACGCCCGCAATCATTGCAGGGCGCGTGCAAGCAAGAAATAACGTATCTTCTGTTAGCTTGTCGTGCTCTTTCATGGCTTTGAAAGGCAAAGTTTAATGGGAAAACATTGATACGATTTGCGTTGCACCCATAACAATGCCGATGCCAACACAAACGAAAAAAGCTTTACGCATTTCAACATAACCAGCAATCCATGCAAGCCCAATACCAGCAACCGCAATGGTTGCAATTGATGTTGCAATTTTTCCTGTTAAAGCTTCAATTATTTTATCAAGAGCAGTTTCAATTTTTCCGAAGCCGCCATCAGCAAATGCTGGTTCACTCAGTGCCATGAAGGCAATAAACAGCATCAATGCTGCTGTTAACCATTTCTTTTGGGTGTTGGATAGAATAGTTTTTTGTAAGGTATGTTCATTAATGAACGAATTATTCATGTTTTTCATGAAAATTCCCCCGCTTTATGTTTAAGTTGATCACAAAATTAATATTCAAAATATTAATCGGGAATCATATAAATGAAAAAAATAAATTTTTCTATCGATAAATTAATAATATTTAATCTTTTATTATTTAATGAACAAAAAATATAGTAATATTCAAAATGATACTTTTAAAATATCTTCGAGCAGCGCCTAAATATATTGTCTTAATTTGTATTATTATTTTAGGATACTTTTATTTCAGTCAACATACTGAAAATATTATGCAATTTTCTCTTTTTGAAGGATCAGAAAAGACAATTGGAAACCCCGTTCAAAGTCCGAAGTCACAATTGATAGATTATGCAAACCAACAAGACGTAAATCAACAAAATGTGGTATTGCATCCAGAACCACTCGCATCACAATTTTATGAAGAAAATGTGCCGGTCTATTCCGGTGCTATACAGGTTACAAGTGGTGTGACCTTTAAAATGATCACGCTTGTAGATGATGGATGGAGAAAAAAGATTATCCGTGATATCCGATTATATGGTGTGGAAAGCTGTGAAATGAGGCAATTTGCCTCACGCAACGGAGTTAAGTGGCCTTGCGGTGCTTTTGTTACGGCTTGGCTTGTTTCAAAAACAATTGATAAAAAGGTTACTTGTCGGCAAGCACGTGTCGTTCAACAGGTTCATTATGCACAATGTTTTGTAGATGGGGTTGATCTGGCGCGGTTGGGGCTGGCAGAAGGGTTGATGGTGTTGACAAAAGATCAGCATCATTTTCCATCCCCCGCAGACTATAAAACTCTACAATCTGCTGCTCAAAAAGCACAAAATGGCTTGTGGTCGAGCCAATTTCAACAACCAGAAGATTGGCGAAGAGATCATGGAAGCTATAATCCCATTGACCATAATTAATATTGACCATTATTAATAAAGCGTTCTCTCAAGCGCTATTTAAAAATCAAGACAATATTCTACTGCAAATCTTATCAGAAAAAAGTTAATGATAATCCACGCAGTCCTTGGTGGACAACGCTCGTTATGAAAATTTGTTGTGTTTAAAATATCCTTATAGGTTGTTTACTACAGTGCTATGGGAGAGCGCGTTTCCTTGGCTATACGTCATTTCGTTTTGCTTTTTAAATGAAAAGCTCTTCGCTTCTCAAACTCTTAATAATCGCACCCCAAAATCATGACATCAAACCTGCATTTAAATGAGAAGGCTAAAAGCCTTAAGTTTTAAAGGCTGGGAAATTCTGTAAAAGCGTATCGTTAGGCGCACGTGTGCCCCTTATCAATAACCAAAAGGCTTATCTTGTTCTTTTCTCACGCGGCTTTGAGATCATGATTAAAGAGAAAGCTTATAGGGGGATAAGTCAAAAGAAAGTGATGAAAATAATAAGGTATTTTAAGTGATATATATTTGAAAATATTATAAAAAAGACAAGAAAAGATAATAAATGGGTATTTTGTTATATAAATACTTAGCGTTAAGCGGATAGGTTATGAAAAGCCTTTCCAAAGTTTTTAAAACTGATTGTCTTCATACGTGTTAAAGTGTACAATGACGTTGTCGGGTGTGAGTTACACAAAATACTCTTTTAGTTAGAGATTGATAACTCACATTTTATTGTCGTAGGGTATTTTTTAAAATGCATGATCACGATCTGTAGAGGTTAATTCTTCATCAAAAAACTTTTTAGCTTGTTCTTCTTGTTGGGCTCTACGTTTTTCCTCTTCACTTTTACCACAACCTGTAATATTCAATCCTATAGTCAATAGAGCCAAGCATATTAAAATAAATTTTTTCATTTTTCCCCTCTTTAAAAATTATATGTATTAATCTCATCAATTATATCGGAATACAGATTTAATTATCGTGATCTTTTGTTTTTTATTAGTATTGTTAATGGAAAAATATGTGAACAGTTTATTGTAAATATCTTATAAGTTTATCATAATAAAAAATTAGAAGGAAAGAGCCAAAACCTAATATAAACGAACAAATTGTAATGTTTATTAGTGCTTTTGACCAACCTATTGATAATATTATAATAGGAATTGTAAACAATCCCACAAACCCTATTATCACTATAAGGCTTAGTATCAATCTTAAAGGACCACGAAGCCATAAAAGCAAAAGGACGAGCGCCTCTTTGCTTATTTGTGATTTTGACATTATTTTCCCCTCACGCGCTTAAATCAAGATGCTCCACAATATACACAGTACGATAAATGATATAAGTTATTTTGTTATAAAATCTTCAAGATCTGTTTGATGTTCAACGGATGAAATATCCGGTTTGGTAGAAGATGATTCTATTTGATATTCTTTCATAAAAGCAACTTTTTCTTCTTTGAATAACAGAATAGGATTCACCCAGTATTGATTAGGCAATTTTGGTTTCAAAATTCCTTTTTGTATAAGTTCTCTTAAACCGTTGTGAAAAGTTCTGTCGACCATATCGCGCTTTTTTCCATTTATACCCCCATCAAACCAAATTAAGGTAACGCTGCTGGGATCTTCGTTTGTTGATTTATTAGATCGATATTCTTCTAAAACTATTATCAAAGCACGATGTCCTGTACGAGATAAATTAAAAATTGCTTGAATGCCATCAGCAAATATTTCTATAAAATTTTCTTTATTTGTTTTTTCTGTGACGTGAATTATAGGTATGACCTCTATTTTATCAGTATCAGAATTGATAAATTTTTGTTGTGTAATGGACGTTTTTACAACTTTCTTATCTGTAAAAATTTCAGATTTTTTGAAAAAAGAATTTTCATACGGGGAATATTTTTGCTTTATAAATTCAAATCGATGACGTGACCTTTGGTTCTGAAAAAAGCTTATGAAAATATAGAGAAAGGCAGAAACGGAACATCATTTCCTTCAAAAAACAATAAATGGCTTCGAATTAAACTAGGACTTCTAATGCAAGCATTGCCTTATGTTGTTATGTTCATGAAAAATGGGTTGCAATCTGAAAGAGAGTGTAGCGGTTCTATGGAATTTTTAGCAAAATGAAGGGGATTTTTTTCAGGTATTTGAAGAAGCTAAAGAGACTATGAGGAAAAAAATGTGCTTTCTTTTGTTATAAAAGAAAGCACACTGAGGGGGAATTTAGAGTGACAGTTTTACATATTTTACTTTGAAAAGCGGTCTTTTTTATCTTTTTTCCACAAAAAATAAGTTGCAAGTCCGAGAATGGGAACACTCAATTTGGCAAAAGGGAGATGTTGACCGAGAGCTGCAAGGCTGGAAACAGTCGCATCTGTCATGAGTTTGTGGCGTTGTTCTTCTGTCTTTTTTTGTTGGTCATAGCGTTGATAAGTTTTGAGAACGCGACTGATAATAAGACCTAATCCCGCAAGAGAAAGACAAATTAAAAACATGATACTGGCGGCAGCAAGAGGCTTCATAACAGAACATAACGCAATAAAACCGATGGTACATAAAAAAAGCAAAGACATGAAGAATGAAATGCTAATAAACCCATAGAAAATTGCTTGAAGGCGTACTTGCTTGACTGTGCTTTTAAGCCCTCCACCGACAAGATGGTTTAAAAGAGGAGCGATAAACTTATGCATTGCTTAACGACGTAGTAATTGAGAAAGAATAAAACCAACCCCTGCGGCAAACAAAACGCTTTTGCCAGGGTTTTTGCGAACGCATTGGTTCAGAGTTTGTTCAAGATCACTGATTTTGTCTTTTGCTTGAGACATCATGTCTTCACCACTTTCTTTCGCTGAGTGATATAGTTTTTCCGCTTTGTCTTTGGCGGCGTTGAATTTGTTTGCACCAAGATCTGTTAGGGTTGAGGTAATCCCTGAAATTTCAGTGCGTAACGTTTCTAATTGTCCTTGTAGGTCTTTTTCTACGGCTGTTTTATCGTGCTGTGTTGTTTTATTATGGGCCATGGTATTTTTCCCTCTTGATTCATTATATTTGTATTGGTGTGTTCATAGTGATCATTTGCATTGGAGTGAAAATTTTCACTGCTTGAGTAACGCCAAAAGCTTTTTTTGGTTCCTTTCATTTTGTCGAATTTAAAATTGTTTTTGATAAAATAAATCTTTCCTATACGATATGCTTTGTCTGTAAAGGGTCGCATCTGTTGAGAATTGCCTTATATGCTTTTATGCTTTTGCAGGAATTTAGCACCATTCTTCAGTTTCTCGTGGCGCAGTTTTTTATAAAAGTTTTTTAAAAGTGTGCTGAGGCTTATTTTTTAAGCTTGTGACAGCTAAAAAACATTGTTGTTGCGATTTTGCGGCAGAAGTACTGTCATTTTTATACTTTTGCAGCAAAGAAAAAGAAAATAATATTGCGGCTCTTTGCTCTCTATGTATTTGGGGGCAACACGCGCTCCCCATGATACTTTTGGTCAGTTTAAGATATTGCGATAGTTCTTTTTTTTAAACGTAAGGTATATTTTTATTTTAGGATAGGAGAGGTACTTTAGTGCACTGGTTGTTAGAGAAGTGCATATCCTTTTCTCCGAGGATTTTATGATATTTTTGCTGCTTGTTTCATGTAAGAAAATATTTTGTTGGCTTCAAAAGAGCCGCAGAAATGAGAAAAGCTTTGCGATATGAGAGATTTATTTAACAGGAACGATGATAAATTATTCTTATAAATTAAAATATTATATGCGATACTTCTTGTAAGTTTATCATTTTGCCTAATTTATGCAATAAATTGATTGGGTAAGATAAACTTGTTGAATTGTTAGAGAAAAATTTCTTGAGTAATTTCTTTAGAATTAAGAGAGAGCTTGTGAAATAAAACTATACTTGATTTATCAAGTTTTCTTTCTTAAGAGGAATACACAAGTGACGTTAAAAGGGTAGTGGCATTGTGGAACAGTGATGCTATGCGGGGTGACGATCCAGCTCATAAATAAAGATAAGAGCACAAGAATGTGAGATAAAAATGGAATCTGAAACAGTCCCTTTAGATAAAACAGTCCCTTTAGATAATATGTCTGCTGTATTGACAGTGCATGATTTTTCTCCTCTTTCTATGTTTATGGCTGCTGATTGGGTGGTGAAAGCCGTTATCATTATTTTGTTACTTGCTTCACTTATGTCTTGGACAATTGCTTTTGTGAAAATTGTTGAGATCACTTTGGTAAAACGAAGAGTACGTCATGAACTTCAATTGGTTCTAAATGCTCAGACTCTTACGCGTTTGGCAGCTAGCTTGAAAGAAAGCAAAGGAGCTGGTGTGTTTTTTCTCAAAGAAGTCCTTAAAGAGGTGTATCTTTCTGCACAACAGGTTCATTTTTCTGCTCCTGAAGGGATAAACGAAAGCTCTGGTGAAAAAACCAGTGTAGGGGAAAATGCACAAACGATTGAAGATATTCTCTTTTATGAGGAGAGCAATCAATATGAAGATGTTTCCCGCGATGTTCGCGATGCTAGGGTTCGTGATGTTCATGAAGGTTTAAAAGAAAGGGTTCATTCACTTTTGGCACGCTGCTTGCTGGCTGCTACACGCCGTGTTGCATGTGGAAGTGCTGTTCTTGCAACTATTGGCGCAATTGCTCCTTTTGTTGGTCTTTTTGCAACTGTTTGGGGAATTATGAATTCTTTTATTGGGATTGCTCAGTCTCAAACAACGCGACTTGATGTGGTGGCGCCTGGAATTGCTGAAGCCTTATTCGCAACGGCTGTTGGGCTTTTTGTGGCTATTCCCGCCGTTGTTATGTATAATAGCCTTATGCGTGCTTTGAGTGGTTATCGTAGTGATTTAGGTGATATCGCTGCTGCTCTTGAAAGGCTCTTGAGCCGTGAACTTGATAGACAAAGACAACAGAAAAGTCATAAAAAATGAAAGCAAGCCTTAATAATGATTGGGATATAGACGAGAGTGGGTTGCAAAGCGAAATCAATGTGACCCCTTTTATTGATGTTGTATTGGTGTTGCTTATTGTTTTTATGGTTGCTGCGCCTTTGGCAACATCTGCCATTTCCGTTCAGCTTCCTTCTATAACTCAAGCACCTTCAGTGGTTCAGTCTGATGAACCTCTTTATGTTACGTTGCAAAAAGATCGTTCTCTTTACATTGGTGATCATCTTGTAGAACAAGCAGCTTTGAGAGAAGCTTTGTTGAGGGAAACGACGCAAAATTTAGAGACAAAAATTTTAATCAAAGCGGATAGCGAAATTGATTATGGTACTGTCATCGATTTATTAAATCAAATACGCATGGCTGGATATCATAAAATCGGTCTTGTAGGATTGCAAAACTCTACCAATCTTGTCTCAAGAGGTGAGATCAATAATAAAACAACAGGGGTAGCGAACGCTGCTGTCGATGGAGCGGGTGGTAACGTTGTGGGGCATGTGGATGCCGTAACAACGGGCACTGCGGGAAACGCTAATATTCCAGCCGATGTCTCTGATCAGTGATAAAAAACAGCCTTTGTTGCAGGAAGCAAAGCATATTACTCAAAGTCGTAGAGTGAAATTGATGAGGGTTCCGTGGATTTATTAAACCAAACACGCATGGGTTTGATATTACGTAGGGGTTTGATATTACGCAGGGGGTTCATATATTGAATCGGTTTTTTAGGATTAAGCTCTACTCATCTTGCCGCAAGAGGTGCGATCAAGAAAACAGCAGAGGCGATTGTTGTGTGTCTTAATACATCTTAAAGCCTTTTTTGCGGCGGTGTTCATAAATGGTATAACGGTAAAGCCCCCGTAAAATAATCAAAAAACCTATCAAACATCACCATCTTTACGCTTAACAAAAGAGCAAGCGAGCACCATTATCGTATTTATATTTTTTTCCAAGACAGTGTTAATATACGTATTCATTGTAGGCATTTTTTCAGTTTTTATCTGTATGCTAGCCACGTTTGGAATGTGAGAAACATGCTTTTGATTGATTTAATATAAATAGGCTTGCCATAAAACAATCTTACAGTATTGAGATTTCTCATTTAAGTTGAAAGACAATTCATTATTATTATAAATCAATATGATGTATAGATTGTCGACATTACAAGCAGTGTGTGAACGCTCAATGGTTAGTGCCAATGTTTTTGTTATGGGGGAGGGGTATCTGGTGATAATGAAGTTTTGTATAGTGCACGAGACGTAATTGAGAGATGCTTGTTTAGAGGTGCGTTTAGTGAAAAAACTTTGAAAGCAAATGCGCACTCCTTCTGCACTTTAAAAGCTCAAAGAATTTCCAGTGAAAGAGTGGTTGGGTATGTGTTATTTTGAGAGTAGCGATTTTTCAGAGCTTCTTAAGTGTGTCCCGTTGAACCAAAACCTCCTGTTCCACGGCTCTCGTTATGGCTTTGGGTATTTTACTCTGGTTCAATGGCGCAAACATTAACTTGGGATACGGGGGCGATGACTGTTTGGGCAATGCGCATGCCCCGTTTAAATGGAAAAGTCTTCTTGGTCTAAATTGATAAGAAGGAGTTTGACTTCACTTCCGGATAGTCACACTCAATCGTTCTTGGAGTGTTGAGGCATGTAATGCCCGTGTTTTAAGGCTAAGCCAGAGCGTGGACGGATGCGTGCTTCACAAGCCCCACGTGATAAATGAAAAATTGAGACCTGTTGGAATAAGTGTCCGCTGCTCAGGGGCAAGAACCAGTGTTTCTTCTTTACCAATTGCTGCTTGTAAATCCAAGACCAGCAGAACCAGCCGTTGTGTAGTGAGGAAGTTCTAAATCTTGTCCCAAGTGCAAGACACTGAACGGATAAAGTCAGGGGATGTGAAGATCGAGAAGAGACAGGAGAAGAGTAAGGATACTTGTTTAGAGGGGCGTTTAGTGAAAAAACTTTAAAAGCAAATGCGCACTCCTTGTGTACTTTAAAAGCCCAAGGGGTTTTAAGTGAAAGAGTGGTTGGAATAAGTGTGTGTGTTATTTTAAGGATAGCGATTTTTTCAGAGCTTCTTAAGTGTGTCCCGTTGAACCAAAACCTCCTGTTCCACGGCTCTCGTTATGGCTTTGGGTATTTTGCTCTGGTTCAATGGCGCAAACATTAATTTGAGATACGGGGGCGATGACTGTTTGGGCAATGCGCATGCCTCGTTGGATGGAAAAGTCTTCTTGTCCTAAATTGATAAGAAGGACTTTGACTTCACCACGGTAGTCACTATCAATCGTTCCTGGAGTGTTGAGGCATGTGATGCCGTGTTTTAAGGCTAAGCCAGAGCGTGGACGTATTTGTGCTTCAAACCCAAGAGATAAATGAAAAATGAGACCTGTTGGAATAAGTGCCCGCTGCCCAGGGGCAAGAACAAGCGTTTCTTCTTCTCCAATTGCTGCCCGTAGATCAAGACCCGCAGAACCCGCTGTCGCGTAGCAAGGAAGTTCTAAACCTTGTCCGTGTGCAAGACGCTGAACAAATAAAGTCTGGGCATGTGAAGATTGAGAAGAGACAGGATGGTTGTTTAGAGAGGCGTTTGTTTCAGTGTGCGACATGATCGAGGCATTTCCAAAATATGAGGTCTAGAAGAAAATGATACTTTAACAAAAGATATCTATAAAACCAAGTCGATAAAGGTGTGTGGATATAGGTTGTCCCCAGAGCTTGCTTATCATCTCTTACTGACCTAAAATATTCCACAACACCACCTAACATTATCAATGGCATTTTTCAATAATGGCATCATCAAGGATGGCTTATGCCTAAGGGCATGCGCTTATTTGAGATCTAAATTATGGTTACAGATAAGATTTTTTAGATACTACCGATAAGAATACCCGTGGCAAAAACCAGAGCACCACCAATGATGACCTGTAAAGAGGCGCGCCAAAAGGGAGTGGACATGTATTTGTTCTGAATCCAGACGATGGCGCCTAGTTCGAAAAAAACAATGATAAAAGCAATAATTGTCGCTACATAAAAAGAGTTGATCAAATAGGGAAGAGTATGACCTAGTCCTCCTAATGTTGTCATAATGCCGCTGGCAAGACCTCTTTTTAATGGCGAACCACGCCCTGATAATTTTCCGTCATCATGGGCTGCTTCTGTGAAACCCATTGAAAGCCCTGCACCAATTGAAGCTGAGAGCCCTATCAAAAAAGTTTGATGCGTGTCTCCCGTGGCAAAAGCTGCGGCAAAAATGGGGGCAAGGGTAGAGACAGAGCCATCCATTAACCCTGCAAGACCTGGTTGAATCCAAGTCAAAAGTGTTTGTCTTTGCGTTTTCGAGGGTTTTTTTATGGTGTGATTTGCCGCTGTTGTTTTTGGGGAGGGATGGCGGCTCTTTCCTTTCACAAGAGAAGTTCTGTCACATAATGAACCGATAGTGTTTGCACGATTATGGCAAGAAAGGCACAAAAGTTGCTTATAATTTTTAAGCTCTTGAAGCCCCATGGCGGTAAAAACCGCGGCTTCCTTAGAGGAATAAGGTGCTAGAGCTTTTGCATATTTTAAATAGAGCGCCGCATGTTGCTCTTTTAATTTGAGCGCTTTAAGTATCACGTTTTGTGCTGAACGAAAGGACAGAGCTTTACGTTGTACAAATGAAAAAAACGATCTCAACATTTTCTGTTCCTCTGCACTTTAGAATAATTCTAAAACATAAGAAAAATAAACCGAAAGTCAATCTAAAAGTTCAAAACTGAAAAATTGCAAAAAGGTTGCACTGAGAAAAAAGGTGATGGGATGCTGAGAAAGTACAAGGAGATTTATCAAATGGAGACGACAGGGGCGCATGAAAGAAATGATTACGTGAAAAAATTTAAGAGACAATGTGCTTTATTTTGCTAAAGGGGCGTTTGAATGGAGCATTTCAATGTATTGATGCTTGAGAATATAGGAAAGGAATAAGCTAGCATCATCATTCATTTTATGCGTTCAAAAGACTGTAACAGCTCTTAGAATTTGAAATGATTCTTTTAAAGGAGATCTTTATTCAAGGGATAAAAGCCCATTTCGCGAGGGGGCCCCGTGAAGAGTATAGAAGGGTAGAGCGGCAAAATTTCCATGAAATAATATAAACTCCATTGAGTCTTCTTAATCTTTACGCTTCATAAAAGAGCAAGCCGGCATCATCATACACCTTAGCTCCCAGTGTTACGACAGTCTTTAGCACTGTTCATTATAGGCATGACATTTTATTGTACAGTTTTACGCCACTCATTCTGCTTGTGGAGGTGTAAGACAGTATTCTTATGATATTTACGCGCATTTTAGCGTTGTTACAGCTTTTGCATTTAGGTGGATTTGTTAGCGTGTAACGAATTATCTTTTGTGCTGTAATTTCAGGGGCAGATTTAAGGATAGGGGTGCATAAATGACAGAGATATTATCATATCAAATTGTTTGATCACGCATAAAAATTTATGCTTTATGAAGGGGCATTTATCGCCTTGTAACTTGCCTGATATCTTGCATGAAAGCCCAAAATTCAGTAAAATTCTCTCACTTCAAAACTTCTTATATTGAAGCAATTCAAATCATTTTCTTGTGTATCACAAGGAGGGGTGTGGTTGTGAGGCTATTAAAAAGTGTGATAAGTGTGCAATGTGAGGGGAGTATAATCTCTGTGTAGTGAAGGAGATTGCTCTTAGCATTTTGAAAAATATGTTAAGTTTCGTAGAAAAAGCGGGGAATATATGGAAATTGATGAAAGTTTAGAATGGTTTTTACGTTCTCAAAAAATAACAATACTGCAGGCAGCGTTATTGATAGCGGGCTTGAATCCACTCGTATGTAAATTTCCCGGCGAATATAGCCCTGAAGACAGTGATATTTACGAAGGAGAGGAGCGAGTACCGTTTGATAAAATTGCTTTGTTCCGAGCTGTTTATAGTGACATAGTAAGAGAAGCAAAAGAGGGAAAATTAAGGGTAGAATGGTACTATCTTAGTGGTTTTCGGGTGGGGCATTTGAACGGTCCTATTGCTGAATATTCTTCTGTTTCCCTAGATGATTTAAAAAAATGGCTTTTATTGTGTGGTAAGAGACCTAAAGTTTTTTTCCCTGAGGATGATTCTGCTGAGACTAAGGATCAGAAATATTATGCGTTTCAAAATCCAACGCATCCACGTTATGCTCCAAAGCTTGCTGCTATTGTTGCAGCATGGGAAGCGGTGAGTGAGGCTGAGGGTGGTAAAACTGTTAAAGGAACGCTTATAAAGTGGCTTAGTGAACATGCCGTTCAGTACAAGTTGGTGGATGATAATAATTTACCAAGAGAGAAGCTCATTGAGGAATTAGCGGCTGTTGCGAATTGGGAACCTACCGGAGGGGCGCCTAAGACACCTGCCAATTAATTTTATCAAAAGAAAAAAAATAAAAAGATCACTAAAATTGTGCTGCTTTTTTTGATAATTTTGAAGGTAATCTCTTTTTCTGGGGGAGATTTTTACTTTTCTTCCCTAGATTATAAGTAATTGTTTTTCAATGAAAATAATTTTTATAATGTTCCAATGACTGTTCAGATGGGGGAAAATAGACATTTTGCGGCAGTAAAATTTACCCTGTAGTTTTCGTAACTTACCTCTCTATTTTTGTTTGATTTTTTTGGGCACTTTGCAATCCATTATAAATTGAAATGAGAATGCAACATGAGAAAAATATTTTCTTTTTTGACGGTGCGTGGAAGTGCAAAAAATCCTCAAGTAAATGCACCGATAAATACACCGATATTGGAGCAGCCTGTTGCCGATGAGGTGGTGCGTAAATCGTTTAGAATAGGTCTATTATCGCGTTGGTTAAAGTTTGAACTTATCGTTGTTATGGAAAAGGTCAAAACTGAGCGCTATACGTTCTCTCCATAAAGAAATCTTGTCATCTATGAGCGAGTGAGGATTTCTCTTGAAAAATTTGCACAATAGCAAAACTGGTTAGCAAAACCCGTTCTTTGGCGTAACAAAAAGGATGTCATAAATGATTATCTCATCATAAATATGCTTTAAGAATAACCCGTGCGTGGCGAAAGTCTATGGCGTAGTCGCTATAGATTTTTGCTCCGTGTGTGATGATCAATACTCTTGTTTATCTCTTGTCAATGCAAGTGCCCATGAAAGTGATGAGTGTCTATTGTTCCATTGTGATGCTTGGTGGTTCATGTTTAGAAACGACAAGTGTATTAAATGCGATAGGGCTGATAGAAAGGAAAACGTATCCTGTAAAAAATAGGTATGTCTTTAAAATAAAGCTGATAAACGAAATTATTTTTTTATCTACCTTTTATATGGTGAGAGAAAGGTATTCAAAGTGCAAGCATAAGCAATTCAGCAATAAATCCCAAAATAGCATAGATCGTTTCTAGGAGAAGAGGAAGAAAATCTATCTGTAAAAGCTATGTTGGGTCGTGTGACAGGTGAAATAATGCGGTTAGGGCAATAAACAATTGTTATTGGTGAAGAGATAGAAATCGGTTGGGTGTTGATTTCTGTTTTACTACAGAATTTTCTTTGTTCTCTCGTAAAAATACTATTTTGAGGTGTGGTGATGTAAGTTCTGTGTTTAGCGTTATCGTTATCAATCGGTTATCATATGGTAAGTAAACTAATATTATTCAGATTATATAAGCATTATTAGCTCTCTTTAACAGAAACAGATGCGTTCAAAGATGAATGGAGTATTCTGTGTAGTCTTAAAGCGTTTGAATCATTAAATGCTCTTTACTATTTTTTTCTTTTCAAAAATGCTGGCTTTTTCATCCGCTTCATCCGTATTGAGGGACGTAAATAAACAAGTTGTGAGGTCGAATATCTTTTGGTAAATTGAGCGATTGAACACTTCAAGAGCGCGAAGAACAAGGGATTGTTTGTTATGCCAAATTATGAAATTTTTTTCAATCTTGGAAAGATATTCCCATTGCGGAAAATCATATAAAGTTTAAGCAACGGCAGAACGATTTTTTGTGCAATGAAATGATAAGTATGTACAACATCTCGGTAATCTCCGTGGGAAACTTTACCGGATCCAAGGTGTGGATATTGTCTTCTGCTTACCCAAAATCGCAAATATTTCAAAACAACAACGGTGGAGAATGAATGTTGGATATGTTCTAGGGAAGGTTGCAAAAAATGGCAGTTTTCAAAAAAATACCAAAAATGACGAAAGGAGCGGTTTCCCACTCCTTCGTTCCTATCTCCCCTTGCGGGGAAGCGGCCACCATTACTGATGCCGTGTATGGTGATATAGATACACTTATTTTTCTCAAAAGTCAATAGTGTAAATGCGGTAAATATTTAAGCATCAGAGCTACAACTTTATGAAAATCTTCGCAGGATAATCTTGGAACGGTACGTGAGCAACTTAAACGACTTACAGAAACTGTTGTGACATAATTGCAGATAATCCATGCTTTTTTATTCTCTATGGGAGATTGTATTGGATACGCAGCGGGATTATTGGGTTGTGATTTCGTTGAAAAAGGTAAAACTGTCACATTTCCATATAATTTTGCATTCTTAGAAAGCACTAAAACAGGCCGCTTTTTCCAAAATTCAGGGAGTATCGAATCATGAGGAAAATCGCACCAAAAAACTTGCCTGATGCGTGGTGCCGATTTGATTCGTGGTTTTATATGAGGTGGTTTTTCGTAAGGCGCATTTAAATCCCTTTCTTTTATATGCTCACGCCATGCATTATGATCATGTTCCATCATAACACATGGTTCTTCAAGTTTGGTTATATCTAAGGAAATAGGTGATAGGGTAGAAGGCTCTGTGTTCTTATCTTCAGCCATAGCAGACCATTTATATTTATTGGTCCCCTCACTTATTATTTTACGGCTTTTCTATCACGAGTTTTTATCAAAATGTTGCTTATAAGTACAGAGAGGTGAAACCATAAAATGGATGTATCTGCTTATTTTTGTCTTTTGAGTACAACGCTAGAGGAGGGATGTTGGTGACTCGTTGGTGTGGGTGGGTTGGTTTGGCGGTGGGTGGTTCTGGGTGGGGATTGGTGACTGGAGGGTTGTTGGTAGGGGAAAGCGATTGGAGAGAACGAGTGCACGCGGTTTCGTTTCTATTTTATGGTTAGAGTTTTTTATGGACTGAAAGGAGCCCTTTTGAAGTAATATAGAGGCTTATAAGGGAGAAAAATAGGCTTGAGACGACATTCCAACCGGCAAATGAGAGAAAAAGAAAGCGTGCGGATGCTTCAGAACAAGAAGGAGGATGAATGTTGTTTAATTGGTTAAGCAGCTGGTTAATGTCTGAGGTTTTTCTGACTGCGCTTAAACCACAACTGAGGGGAGCTGCCCAAAAGCCATATTCAACACCCGCATGATAAACGGCTAAAACAAGGCTGATGCACATTAAGACAAAAACACACAAAAATAAAAGTTGTATCCAAGCAGTTATGCGAAAAAAACATGCCCCAAAACCTGCTAAGAGCAAAAATGGTATGGCTCCATAATAGGGAAAACGTTCTATGAGACATAAATCGCAAGGAAGATATCCTCCGAAATATTCAAAACCAAGGGCAATCCCTATTGTGGCAGACAAGCAAAAAGCGAGAAAAAAAGCCCATAAACTTTGTTCTTTTCTGCTGGGTTCAAGATGAAGGTGTTTGTGTAAAAGTGGGTGAGAAGACAAAACGCATGCCATTAAGTCTGTTCCTTATAAAAGCTTCCTGTTTAAAAAAGCTATGAAAATCCCATAAATTAAAAGGAGGCTAACACAACCAATGAGAACAATCCATTTGAAATGCTGTACTAGAAAATTCATTGCTTTTTGTCCAAAATGTTTAATCAGCCACGCGAGAAGATAAAAACGAGCGCCTCTAGAAAAAATACAAATAAGCATGAAAAGTTCAAGACGTACACTCATTACACCGGCCAAAATTGTGACAATCTTGATGGGGGGAAGATGAAAAAAACCTGATGTTATCAGTAAAATGATGAGAAATTGCAGGGTTGCACTATTTTTCAGTGATTCAAAACTTTCAACCTTACCATAAATTTCTAAAATGGGTTTGGCAAGGGTATCATAGGCAAAATGTCCGATAAACCAACCGGCAATGCCTCCTAATACAGAACAGATTGTCGCAATCAAAGCATAGCGATAAACCCGCTTTTGATGGATAAGAAGCATCGGAATATATAAAACATCTATGGGAATTGGAAAAACAGAACTTTCAATAAAGGCAATGAAACCAAGCCAGTGTGGTGCTGTACGCCGATTTGCTAAAGAAATCGTCCAAAGCTTTAATTTGTTTAATATCATGAGGCTTTTATAAGTTTAAGAGGTAAAGACTTTACAAATGAGATTGCTATAAATCCGGTAGAGAAATCCAATAAAGAAAGTATTTCATAAAATAGATAAGAAAATGATATGAATTCTTAAAAAATGAGAAGTCTTCTGTTGACGAATCTGTTCTTCTTCATATAGTGCAAAGGAATAATCGACAAGTCTGTCTTTTATAGTCCTGTCTTTTATAGCAGTGTGCGGGTGTGGTGGAACTGGTAGACGCGCCAGACTCAAAATCTGGTTCCGAGAGGAGTGTCGGTTCGAGTCCGACCACCCGCACCACTTCATAAATATTTTCCTTTATCCTGTTATGGCGCATCACGTTGTTTTATAAAACATGGGGGGTTATAAAACGTGGGATTTATAGACCGTGTTCAATGTTTTGCATGTTGAATGAAAAACCTCGAATACCCTAGGATTCTTTCATTTCAAGTCTGTTTGTAGTAAATCAACCAAAATCATGTCGCTTGTACGTTACAAGCTAGATGAGCTCGCGTGGAGTGAAATTTTACAAAAAATGAATAAAAATGCCTCTTATGCCGTTTCAAGGGCATCATTGGAGGTTAAAGTGTATGATGGATGGGGGGGTGCCAGCTTGCATTTTTATGAAGTGTAGAGATGGTGCTCTATAGATTTTATATTCCTGTGGGTGCTGTCGCAAAATGGGCTTGAGGGTTTTGAGAGCTGTTTCTTTAAAACACGCATGTGAATTGGCAACCCAAGTGTCTTGGATTTGAGTGTGTTTGGTTTGAAGCGTTGTCGTATGACATGAGGGGCGTGATCGCCAAAAAGATATGTGAGCAACAAAAGCATGGGGTAGTGCGTAATCTCCTCTCTTTAAAAGGCAGAGTTTTAGAGGTTTAAAAAATAGTGCTTTAGAGGCTTTATAGATTTTATATTCTTGTAGGTGCTGTCGCAAAATGGGCTTGAGGGTTTTGAGAGCTGTTTCTTTAAAACACGCATGTGAATTGGCAACCCAAGTGTCTTGGATTTGAGTGTGTTTGGTTTGAAGCGTTGTCGTATGACATGAGGGGCGTGATCGCCAAAAAGATATGTGAGAAACAAAAACATGGGGCAATGTGTAATCTCCTCTCTTTAAAAGACAGGAGCATGAGAGGCTTAAAAGATTATGCTTTAGAGGCTTTTGAAAGTCGTAAAGCAGAGGGAAATGGTAAGATTGGAAATTGGTTTTTACCTTGACAACTTCATGTGGTCCCTAAATGAAGCTGTCTCCCCGTTATAGAAATTACATAAACAGAGAACCGCAATATCCTCTCTCCACTCTGGCATACAATAGCGGTAAAATACTGTCGTTTGAAGTGTGGTCATATAGGGCATACTTCCTTGAAACGTTACAGTATTTTTTTCGGTGTGTGTTGGATATTCTTCAGTGTTTGTCTTGCTTGAGATTTAAGGGCATTCCATGAGGAGGAACCCAAAGAAGCCCGCCCAATATCCCCCAAGAGTCTCCAAGGGTTTTTGTGCTTTTATAAACGGACATGGTGTTTAAAAATGGGTGTTTAGAATCTTTATCCTTTAAGAGCGGGGAGGCCAAGTCAACATCATCTTATAAAACTGCAATTGATGCACAATATCCATATTTATTTTAAAGAAATATCTCTTAAATAACGGCTCTCATTTATTTTACGATGGCGCCCAGTGGTATGATGGTAAAGCTTTTATATTCCAAAGGCATTACATGAAAGGCTGAGAGGATAGAAATTTGCTTTAAGAGAGGGAGAGGCTTTATTGTTTCGTGACTATTTGTTTAAAGTTTAGTACAGGTTTTTAGAATCTACGTCTTTTTAGGGGGAAAGGGGCATTAAAAAACCCCGTTTTTAACAGGGTTTTTTAATCGTTCAACTTTTCTAAAAAACTTAGAATTTATAAGCGATACCAAAGCGAACATCATGCGTTTGAGAAGAGATTTTAAGGTTATCGTTTGCAAATTTCTTTTTAAAAAAATCTGAATAACGATATTCTGTCCGCATAATGATATTATCTGTCATTGCAAGATCAAAACCACCACCAACAGTGTAACCAAACATTGTTTTTGTCTCATCTAACACATTGCCAGAAGCAAAAATTGTCGAATCTTCTTGCGATTTTGATAAAAGTGACATGATATATTGCATCTGTCTATAGGCTATACCCCCTGCAATATAAGGCATAAGACGATGGGAAGCAAAACCTATACGCGCGCGCGTGGCACCAGACCACGTTTCTTTCAATGTTACACTGCTAACAATAATGTCACCATAGTTGGATATCGTTTCATCCTGAGCTGCAGGTTTTATGATAGGAATCCCAGCTTTTTTAAAGGCAATGTTAATGGAGTTTGATTCATCTAGAATTTTCTTTCCATTGTCTGTTTGGGTGCTTTTCCTCCCAGACCAGACCATGTCGGTATCAAAACCGAAAACAAGATCTCCCAGATCAATATTAGAACCTGCATACAAACCTGCTCTCAATCCTGATAGTTTCGGTGATAAATCTCTATCAACCAAAGCCCATTTTCCGTCCCTGGCTTCTTGTGCGTAATTTAGAGTATTTTTATTGGAAAAATATCCAATTTGTCCTCCAAAATAAAAACCAGACCAAGAAAAAGGCGCAGAAACAGTAACCGGTGAAATACGTGACGATGAAACATCTTGCAATGAAACCTTCGGTTCTGATTGCTTAAAGATTACCGTATCTGCTGCTTGCGCTGTTGAAGCGGTAATGAAGGTGAAAATAGATAGTGCAACTAAACATTTTGTTTTCATAAAAACGTCCCCAATTTATTTCAGATACAAATCGTATTATATACAAATTGGTTAAAAAAATCTATACTTAATATCATTATGAAAACTAAAACACTCAAAAACTCTATAATTATCCATATTTAAGCGTTCTTAAAACTTGTTTTCATGCTATTATGCCGGGTTTATATTGATTTTTCAGGATTTTTTTATACGCCTTCAGTGTTCTCTGTGTTTTAGAAAAAATTATAGTATAGTAAATAAGCTTTTTACTTATTTAAAAAACATTATTTTATACATATTAAAACACTTTTTGTTATTAAATGTATTATCCATTATGATTGACATCAATGTGCTTACATATTCAATTGATCGTAAAAAATGCATATTGGCACCATCATATTCTTTGCTCGTTTCTGATATTGCATAGCTTTGTATTGCGATAGCCTTTTGAGCACTTGAGGGGATGAGCGACTTTATTTCTTTTTTATCTATATGCCACTTTTGCTTATGATAATCCAAGCGAATAGTTTTGATTGATTGAATGGAATACGAAGAATAAGAAGGAGTAAAGTGCGAGAATCTCAAGTCTCATGAGGTTTCTTATGCGCCATGTAAAACGGATAAACTCTCCGTTCCGTTCGCTTAAAGACGGAACGTGGATGAGAGCCTAAAAACTGAATGTCGTTGGCGATTTTAAAGAGATTAGCGCGTACCATTCAGGTTTTTGTGGAAATGGGTGAGGGCGCTATAATGGGCAAAAGCCTCCAATTTCTTGCGAGTTGTCAAGGATATCCCCGTCAGAGGGCGGATTGTTTCAGCAAAGATCAAAACCTTTCGGTGCATTGAATTTTGTTCCAGCAGCTGTTCCTCTATTGAGCACTCCCATCTTCACGCTTCATAAAGGAGACATTTTTCAATGTTCCTAAATCCATTTCATGACAGCGATTGTGAATGGTATAATAATAAATCTATTGAGCACCTCTTTTACGCTTCATAAAGGAGACATTTCTCAATGTTCCTAAACCCATTTCATGACAGCGATTGTGAATGGTATAATAATAAATCTATTGAGCATCTCTTTTACGCTTCATAAAGGAGCACGCCGGTACCATTACTATATTTGCCAGTTCGTGGGGTTGTTGTGACAGTCCTCTCCACAATGTTGTGACAGAGGCCCCTTTTGTCCGTTGTGACAGTCCTTGGCACTTGAGGTGGTTCATTAGAGGCGTTTGTAGTCCTTATCGGATACAATTTCTATTCATACATTCATTGCGTTTGTGATGTGCAAGTCAGTGATTTTGATTGATGCAACATGGGACCGATTTAAAATGAGAAAATCTTACGGTATTTAGGATTCTCGTTCAATATGGATAACGCTAGATTATCATTATAAATAAACACATTATCTCATTGAGATAAGAGTTATCTACCCAATGTTATCAATAATGATAACATTGTAAAGCGTAACTACGATGAATTCATTAATCTTTTTATACTTCGATTGAAATTATGTCTATTAATACCGATAATACCGATTTTTTTGAGCTAATTCTGTTTGGTTGATAGCTAATAGATTTTCAAAATCAAGACGCGAAGCTAGAATGAAAAACACCTTAAGGTCATATCCATTTAAATCACTTTCTGCCAGTATAGCCATTGGGTGTTGAGCTATGACTATCCATGCCTTTGCAAAACCGTTGTGCCTTTTAAGTACAATATAAGCAACAAAACCACCCATAGCATAAATGCGGATCAGAGCCTAAAATGAACGCTGTGGGTAATTGTTATCGGTCATCATCGGGGTGTTTACACCCCGATCTTTTGACAGAAAGATTTGTTTTAAGATGTTTGCATCTTTTTTAGTGGGTTGTTTATTGGGGAGCAATCATCTTTTTAGGATCAACTAATCGGTCATAATCCTCTACAAAAACACCTGCTTTTAATGCTTCGGTGCGCAAAGTTGTATCATTTTTATGCGCTGCTTTGGCAATTTCAGCAGCTTTTTCATAGCCAATTTCTGGTGCAAGAGCTGTGACTAACATGAGTGAGCGCTCCATGAGTGAGTGAATATGAACACGATTGGCTCGTAATCCTTGAATGCAATGCATATCAAAAGAACGCATGCAATCACCAAGAAGGGTAATTGATTGTAAAACGTTATAGCCAATAACAGGTTTATAAACGTTGAGTTCAAAATGTCCTTGGCTTGCGGCAAAGGTTACGCTGGTGTGATTACCAAAAACTTGGCATGCAACCATGGTTAAGGCTTCACATTGCGTGGGGTTGACTTTGCCGGGCATAATAGAAGATCCGGGTTCATTTTCAGGAAGACTGAGTTCCCCTAAACCGGAACGTGGACCAGAGCCTAAAAACCGAATGTCATTGGCAATTTTAAACAGATCAGCAGCGAGAGCATTCAAGCTCCCGTGGAAATGCGCAAGGGCGCCATGATGGGCAAGTGCTTCAAATTTATTGCTGGCAGTTTGGAACGTTATTTCTGTGAGAGTGCTCACTGTTTGCGCAAAAGCAACGTCAAAACCTTTTGGCGCATTCAGCCCTGTGCCAACAGCCGTACCACCTTGAGCAAGCATTTGGACATCGGTTAGAGCATTTTCAATACGCTGAAAATTGGCTTCTAATGCGGCACGATAGCCTGAAAATTCTTGCCCTAAGGTTAAAGGGGTTGCATCTTGCGTATGGGTGCGGCCGATTTTAATGATATCTGCAAATTCTTGCTCTTTTTGTTTTAATGTCGCAATAAGAGCTTCAAGGATTGGCAGTAAGTGTTGGCGTGTTTGCAACGTGGTGGCAATGTGAAGCGCCGTGGGAAAGGAATCGTTCGATGATTGGCTCATGTTGACATGGTCATTGGGATGAACTGGTTTTTTGCTTCCAAGTTTTCCTCCCAAAATCTTACTAGCACGATTAGCAATGACTTCATTGACATTCATATTGCTTTGTGTGCCAGAACCTGTTTGCCAGACGGACAGTGGAAAATGCGTATCAAAATCGCCAGCAAGCACTTCATCAGCGGCGGCAATAATTGCTTTTCCAATATTTTCTGGTAGTTTTCCTTTGCCCATATTTACAATCGCTGCTGCTTTTTTGACAAGGACTAAGGCATAGATGATGGCAAGAGGCTGCTTTTCACTGCCAATATTAAAATTATGCAGAGAACGTTCAGTTTGTGCGCCCCAATAACGATCTTGACGTACCGAAATCGTTCCAAAGCTATCCGTTTCCTGACGTGTTTCAACCATGATAAGATCCTTTTTTGTTCACGGGTTCTCAAAAAAGATAGATAACGCGAAAGTGCAATAAGAGGCAAGACTTTGAAGCTTCATTTAGAGAAATTATTTTTATGGCTATTCTTGACATTGAGAGATGCCGATTTTATATCTAACACATGCTAGCACTCGTAATTTGAGAGTGCTAGCAAGAACTTTTAAGATTAATTCAATTATGTTCAGTTTTAAGGATTTAAAACATGGCTAATATACAATTCCGCCCACTTCACGACCGTGTCGTTGTCCGTCGGGTTGAATCTGAAAATAAAACGGCTGGTGGGATTATCATCCCTGATACAGCAAAAGAAAAACCCCAAGAAGGCGAAGTGATTGCTGTTGGCAATGGCGCTCTCGATGATAACGGAAAGCGCGTGCCTTTAGAAGTCAAAACAGGAGACCGTATTTTGTTTGGAAAATGGTCTGGAACTGAAGTCAAGATTAATGGGGAAGACCTCCTCATCATGAAAGAATCTGACATTATGGGAATTATGGGCTAATTGAAGCACTTAGTTTTTCATTGTGTACTATTTTGAGAAAACTCCAAGGAGAAATTAAATGGCTGCTAAAGAAGTCAAATTTGGCCGTGAAGCGCGTGAGCGTTTGTTGCGCGGTGTCGACATCCTTGCTAATGCTGTTAAGGTGACACTCGGCCCTAAAGGTCGCAATGTGGTGATTGATAAATCATTCGGTGCGCCTCGTATCACAAAAGATGGTGTATCCGTTGCAAAGGAAATCGAACTGGAAGATAAGTTCGAAAATATGGGTGCACAAATGTTGCGCGAAGTTGCTTCTAAAACCAATGATATCGCTGGTGATGGAACAACAACAGCAACTGTTTTAGGACAAGCTATTGTGCAAGAAGGTGTTAAAGCTGTTGCTGCGGGCATGAACCCAATGGATCTTAAACGTGGGATTGATGCTGCTGTTGAAGAAGTGGTGGCAAACCTCTTCAAAAAAGCAAAAAAAATCCAAACTTCAGCAGAAATTGCACAGGTGGGAACAATTTCCGCTAATGGCGCTGCTGAAATCGGTAAAATGATCGCTGATGCTATGGAAAAAGTGGGCAATGAAGGCGTCATTACCGTGGAAGAAGCTAAAACCGCTGAAACGGAATTAGAAGTCGTTGAAGGAATGCAATTTGACCGTGGGTATCTTTCCCCTTATTTTGTCACAAATGCTGAGAAAATGGTCGCTGATCTTGATGATCCTTACATTCTCATTCACGAAAAGAAATTGTCTAATTTGCAATCTCTTCTTCCTGTGCTTGAAGCTGTTGTTCAGTCTGGAAAACCACTTCTCATTATCGCTGAAGATGTGGAAGGTGAAGCTTTGGCAACGCTCGTTGTCAACAAATTGCGTGGTGGTTTGAAAATTGCTGCTGTAAAAGCTCCTGGATTTGGTGACCGTCGTAAAGCAATGTTAGAGGATATCGCTATCTTGACATCCGGACAGGTTATTTCTGAAGATGTGGGCATTAAACTTGAAAATGTCACTTTGGATATGCTTGGACGTGCAAAGAAAGTGAATATTTCTAAAGAAAACACCACCATTATTGATGGTGCTGGACAAAAGGCTGAAATTACTGCTCGCGTCAATCAAATCAAGGCTCAGATTGAAGAAACAACTTCTGACTAT
The DNA here is from genome assembly GCF_042197245.1 of Bartonella sp. AA18HLJMS. NCBI lineage: Bacteria > Pseudomonadati > Pseudomonadota > Alphaproteobacteria > Hyphomicrobiales > Bartonellaceae > Bartonella > Bartonella sp. AA18HLJMS. The sequence goes on from NZ_JBHIRP010000014.1 coordinate 27,044, forward strand.
GACCGTGAAAAATTGCAAGAAAGACTTGCTAAACTCGCTGGTGGTGTTGCTGTTATCCGTGTGGGTGGTGCAACAGAAGTTGAAGTGAAAGAAAAGAAAGACCGTGTTGATGATGCTTTGAATGCAACACGTGCTGCTGTTGAAGAAGGTATTGTTGCTGGTGGTGGTACCGCATTGTTGCGTGCAGCAAATGCGTTGACCGTTAAGGGAAGTAATCCTGACCAAGAAGCTGGTATTAGTATCGTTCGTCGTGCTCTACAAGCACCAGCGCGCCAGATTGCAAGCAATGCTGGTGAAGAAGCCGCTATTATTGTGGGCAAAGTGCTGGAAAATAATGCTGACACTTATGGTTACAATACCGCAACTGGTGAATTCGGTGATTTGATTGCTTTGGGAATTGTTGATCCTGTGAAAGTTGTGCGCTCTGCTCTTCAGAATGCGGCTTCAATTGCGAGCCTTCTGATCACAACAGAAGCAATGGTTGCTGAAGTTCCAAAGAAAGATACACCAATGCCTCCGATGCCTGCTGGCGGAATGGGTGGAATGGGCGGAATGGATTTCTAAGCTCTTATTCCTAGACGTAATAAAGAAACGGGCCTTCTGTGCCCGTTTTTTTTATGCTTTTTCATGTTTTCCAACCGGTGAATTTGGTGATTTGATTGCTTTCAAGAATTGTTGATCCCGTGAAAGTTTTTGCGTTCTGCTCTTCAGAATGCGGCTTCAATTGCGAGCCTTCTGATCACAACAGAAGCAATGGTTGCTGAAGTTCCAAAGAAAGATACACCAATGCCTCCGATGCCTGCTGGCGGAATGGGTGGAATGGATTTCTAAGCTCTTATTCCTAGACGTAATAAAGAAACGGGTCTTCTGTGCCCGTTTTTTTTATGCTTTTTCACGTTTCATACAGTTTTTCCTTTTATGATAGTTTCTTTATCTTATAGGATTGTTCTATTCTCCTCTGGTTGATCTACCGTTATTGTGAATGAATTTCACTCTTAATCCATAGCTTTTTCTCTTGTTTTTATGAAATGTTTCTATTGTGCGGGGATCGTGGTTTCCTTTGAAAATATTGTGCTAATAAAAATATAACTATTTGATTTATAATCATTTATTCCTAATACAGTTCTGTTTTTTTATTTCAGGTTTATGCATGCATCGTTAAAAAATCCTGTGTTTGTGCTTCATAAGGTGAGAGGTCACTACGGTTTTTATGAACCAACGCAATCATTAAAAGTCAGTAGTTAAAAAGAGTCAGTAGTTAAGAGTTAGTACCTATTGAGCGTTGGAAAGACAGAGTTGAAAAGAGCATGATGGGGCTGGTTTGTTTTTTATGAATAAGATGCTGGTATTTCAAGCTTTTGCATAGGAGAATAAGCATCTCTCTGTTTCGTTGATCTCTGAAATGGGGAGACTGCTCCATTTGAGAAGCTTAAAGATAAAAGCTAATTTTTCGCCTTGCTCTCATCTTTTTTTCGGTAAGCTCATCACCTAAACTGGAGCCAAACCCATGTTGTTATACTCAAGTTCTGTTTGTTGCCTATATTGTGACAGAAAATTCTTGAGTGGGGAGCAATTTTTGAACTAAGGGGACCATGACAGTTAGCCGAAAAAAATCATGACAAGACAGTAGGCGTGCTTGTGTTAGAATTTTTAATGCTTCTGATGATAAAGGCACGCGAAATTCTGTTGTAGCCTCATGCCTTCTTTTCATATTTTCGAGCCAAGGATTTTCCATATATTCTCTTCAACTTGACCTTTATGCATAGAACATAAGGGAATTGAGAGGCAGGGAATTGGGAGGGGGAAATTGGGAGGCAGGGTATTGGGAGGCAGGGCATTGGGAGGGGGAAATTGGGAGGCAGGGTATTGGGAGGCAGGGAATTGGGAGGCAGGGCATTGAGAGGGTGGAAATTGGGAGGCAGGGAATTGGGAGGCAGGGAATTGGGAGGCAGGGTATTGGGAGGGTGGAAATTGAGAGGGTGGAAATTGAGAGGCAGGGAATTGGGAGGGTGGGAGGAGCCGGCTTGCTTTTTTATTCAACGTAAAGATGAGAGGTTTTATGTAAGGCTACCATTACATTGCTTGTTTATGCGCTTCTTTAAAAGAAATGTCTTTTAATACAAATTCTTGGCAATGTTATTTATGAAGAGTATAAAATCATTTGGATATCAATAGATTATTAAAAAAATGTATGTTGGTATGATCCTTTTCTTATGTTACCAAAGTTGCTGACTTACGCGTTGGTTAAAAATCTCTCTTCATACCCCTAAATTCATTTCATGAAAGCGTTTGTGAAGAGCACGACGTTTGTGAGGCGTGTAAAAATTTCTCGTGAGACATGAAAAATCATCAATAAAATCTCCATGTTTTCAAAAAATAACGAATGGCTTTTTATATTTAAAAGATTTAACACGTCTCACGTTTTTTATTTATTTTAGAGCTGAATATTCGATTTTTGTGTAAAAATACTTCCCAGCACATCTACGATCCGTGAAAAATCAAGTGCTAATAAGAAAATGATGAATATAATCCATTTCGTATAGCGTGACATCATTTTTACACTTTTATACGTTGTGATGATTTCTTGTAGGATTTCTTTTTCCTTTTCTGTAAGCTCTGTTTGTTTTTCTGTTTTTTTTCTAGCCATGTTTCCACCCACACAAGCCTTCCCCTTGTTTGTTATGCTTTAAAATATCTCTTGCGAGATTTGAACTGATGACATTGAGATCTTTGTTGTCTAAATAAATGGGCATCCAACCAACGCAAGAAAAAGGCTCATTGATTGTTTTTATCGCGCAACCAGTGAGTAAGAGCAGCGCGTACATCAGCATCACTTTTTTGATTAATTGCATTTTCCACCTCTAGCCGTGTTGTTGATGACTTTAGCGTTTTTTCTATTTGCTTTTGTTGTTCAACCTTCTTTCCAAGAGTGAAAGCTTTTGCTAAAGCGATAAAAAAAGCGGTCAGAGCCGCTCCTGTTATCATCAGATTTTTTTTCAACCACCACATCATAAGCGCTGCTCCCGAAACCGTTTTGCCACAAAGAAAATGCCAACGCAGGCGGCTAAAACCATAATGGTTGCTAATGCCCATTGGATGGGACCATTGCCTGCCAATAAGCCCCCAAGTCCAGAAAAAGAACCAATAATCGGTGTAAGCGCTTCTGCTTTGAAAAATCCCATTGGAGCTTGCGTTTCTACAGTTTGGTAGTTGGGAGAAACATAAGCCCCTTTTGCCCATAATCCCGATTCTGCTGCACGACGGTGCACTAAACCGTGAAGACGTTTTCCTCCTGCTTTAGTCCACTTTTGTAACTCAGCAGGGACGGCTTCATATTCGCCATTATTGAGTTTTTTGAGCAGGGTCGAATTACAAAAAGCCGATGTTCCTATATTATAGCAAAACGATACGAGCGCGGCGAATTGTTCATCCGTTAAAGAAACCGTCACATGTTTTTCAACGGTATTCTCAAATTGTCTTAAATCTTGAGAAAGAATTTCTTCTGCTTGTTTTTCAGTAATGATCATGCCCTTGTGAACGAACGGTTGGCCAGCCGTGGTGGTATGGCCATAGCCGATTGTCCACACCCCGATGGAATCTTTATAGGCTTGTAAACGCAATCCTTCCCATTGTTTAATGAGCGCAAGCCCTGCTTTAGATATTTTTCTCATTTGCTTCTCCATAAAATAAAGCCTCACGTTAACGTGAGGCTGGTTGACAGATTAAAAATGAATTTTTTCACGCTTCAAAAACAGAAGAGATGTGAAACTTTTATGAAATCAAAAGGTTGGTTATGACATCTTAGGAAATGGGGGAATGGTTGGCAAAGAGGGATCATAGTCGGCCAAGTGGGGTAATGGTTGGCAAAGAGGGGTAATGGTTGGGCAAGAGGGATAATAGTTGGCAAAGAGGGATAATGGTTGGGCAAGAGGGATAATAGTTGGGCAAGTGGGATAATGGTTGGGCAAGTGGGGTAAATAGTTGGCAAAGAGGGGTAAATAGTTGGGCTGGTGTTTTCCGTTAAGAGAGGTTGTTGATTTTAAGAGCTTGTCCTGGTGTTTTTGATGGAGCCTTCTTGGGGTGCGGGAAGCTGTTGGGTTGATGCACGATAAGTGTGGTCTATTGCGGTTGTTTGGTCGTATGGCATTGATGTGGGGGTGTTTGAGATACGAAGTGGATACTCTCAGAAAAACAAGACATATGCTTTTACTGAAGACGAAAGCATTAAATATTTTATGTATCAAACGTTTTGCTTATCCAAAGAGTCTCATTGTTACACAGAGCTTTGGGCTAACAAGAGCTGTGGAATTTTGATACAATTTTAAGAGGGGCTGGTTTTTATAGGACAATGGTGCTTTTTCTTTAAGAGGAAAGTTGTTGGCTATTTTTGTTTTATGAGCGCAAAAGCTGGTTTGCTTAGAGAAATCTTAGCCGTAAAGTAGCCTCTCTTCGTTCTTTGATGAATAGGAATATGGAAAAAGCCTCACTTACATCGTTAAAGATTTGTATTCAGTGAGCCTTTTTTGGTGGGAGGAAACGGAAACAGTTTTTCCCTCTGTTTCTCTTAAGTTTTTTTCAAATCTCTCCCTCAGGGTTTCGCCTTTTTTGTTGACTGTTTCATGTTCAGCTTCCGGATGGACTTTTAAATATTGTTCTAGACGTCTTCTTCCTTGCGCATGTTTATAAAAAGTGGTTGGAAGATAGGAATCTAACTTTTCAGCAGATAAAGATGAGTTGGGTTCACATAATACACCCTTAACATTATCTTTGTGCAATCTTGCTAATTTATCAGATTCAAGATGAAGCTTTTTGGCAAGGCTTAAGCTGAACATCCCACATTCAGAAGAGCTTCGCTGAATATCCATTTCTGCCGTGGTAAAAGAATAAGGAGGCAGTTGAAGACATTGAAGGGTTTGATTTATTTTTATCCCTAGTTTGCAAGCTGTGATATTCTGAAATGTTGTAGGTTCAAGCATAATCAAAGAGATTTTCTCATCAACTTTTTGATAATCAAGGACGGCAAAGTGGATTTTGCTTCCCGAATTTACTATAAATCGGGCAGATTTTGCGTCGCTCTCAACGACTTCTTTTAGGGCGTGCGAAAACTCTTCTGCTGTAAGAGCCAATTTGAGATTCATTTCTGGATATTTGCTGTTTGCTTTTTCTACGAGAGCCGGCATCAATCTAATATCTGTGTTTTCATAATAAGCGTTAATCCAACGGCCGGTGACAAGATCATCTTCTAAGCCTGTAATAATATCTTTTAATTCGTCAGAACTCGGTGCAACATGTTCTTCTTCTGTTTGGATGGAACTTTGCATCAAACGTGCAATAAGGTCTTCTAAAGATTCATTTGCACCTGCTCCTTCTGGTGTTTGTGAGGAATGAGGGAGGGAAGAATCTTGTGGCTTCATAATCTTAGCCTCTATATTGATGATTGATAAATGATATTATTTCTTCAATTTTGGCTAAACAATGTTTGCAGGAAAGATTTTTATCTAAAAAAAACAAAGAGATGAAATCATCTTTATTTTAAAAAATTTTTGTTACGAAAGACAAAATCCCCCGCTTTTCAGAGTCAAAGGTAAGGTATCTTTTTGTCTTTTAAGAGATCACGTTGCTTACTGTTTGCATCTTTACCTCAAAAGAAGATTTGCTAACAGCAACTTATATCTTACCGTAAAGCCGCAGAGCTTCATTCTTTGTGGATGTGGAATATGGCTATGGCCAAAACGCTTATTACATCATTAGAGATTTGTATTCTGTGGCTCTTTTTCTGTGTTGTGAAACAGAAACAGTTTTTCCCTCTGTTGCTACCAAGCTTCTCTCAAACCTCTCGTTTAGGGTTTCGCCTTTTTTGTTTACTTTCTCCTGTGCTGCTTCTGGGTTGGCTTTTAGATATTCCCCAAGACGTCTTCTTCCTTGCACGTGTTTGTAAAAAGAGGTTGGAAGATATGTATCTAACTTTTCAGGAGATAGAGGTGTATCTGGTTCACATAATACACCCTTAACATTATCCTTATGCAGTCTTTCTAATTTTTGAGATTCGGTATGAAGCTTTTTAGCGAGCGCTAAGCTGAACATTCCACATTCAGAAGAGCTTCGCTGAATATCCATTTCTACCATGGCAAAAGAACAATTGGGCAACTCATGCGCTTTAAGAGCCAATTGTGTTCTTAATGCCAGCACTGCTGGTTTCATATTGTTGAGTGTTGTAGGTTCAAAAAATATCACGGAGGTTTTGTCATCGATGGTTTGATGATCAATCACTGAAAAATGGATTCCCCTGTCCTTTGTGTGAATGATAAATCTAGAAGATTGAACGCCGTTTTCGATGGCTTCTTTGAGTGCAAGGGCAAAGTCGTGAGATGACGCTGCCAATTGAAGACGCATGTCGGGATATTTACGATTTGCCTGATCGACCAAGGCTGGCATTAGTTTAAGGTCTGTACTTGCATAATCAGCTGTGAACCAACGACCCGTTGAGATATCATCCTCTAAACGGGCAACAATATCTTTTAATTCTTCACGATTGAATGGGATATTTTTGCCTTTTTCGCTACTGGGTTGTTCTAAATGTGCAGTAAGAGTGTCTAACGATGCATTTGCACTTGCTCCTTCTGGTGTTTGTGAGGAATGAGGGAGGGAAGAATCTTGTGGCTTCATACTATTAGCCTCCATATTGATAATCGATAGGTGATATTATCTTCTTCAATTCTGGCTAAACAATGTTTGCAGGAAAGATTTTTATCTAAAAAAAACAAAGAGATGAAATCATCTTTATTTTAAAAAATTTTTGTTACGAAAGACAAAATCCCCCGCTTTTCAGAGTCAAAGGTAAGGTATCTTTTTGTCTTTTAAGAGATCACGTTGCTTACTGTTTGCATCTTTACCTCAAAAGAAGATTTGCTAACAGCAACTTATATCTTACCGTAAAGCCGCAGAGCTTCATTCTTTGTGGATGTGGAATATGGCTATGGCTAAAACGCTTATTACATCATTAGAGATTTGTATTCTGTGGCTCTTTTTCTGTGTTGTGAAACAGAAACAGTTTTTGTCTCTGTTGCTACCAAGCTTCTCTCAAATCTTTCGGTTAGGGTTTCGCCTTTTTTGTTTACTTTCTCCTGTGCTGCTTCTGGATTGGCTTTTAGATATTCCCCAAGACGTCTTCTGCCTTGCACGTGTTTGTATAAACGAGCTGGAAGATATGGATCTAATTTTTCAGCAGGTAAAGGCGTGTCTGGTTCACATAACACACCCTTAATATTATCTTTGTGTAGTCTTTCTAATTTTTGAGCTTCGAGATAAAGCTTTTTGGCAAGGCTTAAGCTGAACATCCCACATTCAGAGGAGCTTCGTTGAATATCCATTTCTACCATGGCAAAATGAATATTCGGAAATTGGTGATGTTCAATGGATTGTCGCGTCCTTAATGCAAGTAGTGCGGGAAGCGTGTCACGCAGTAAGGTCGGTTCAAAAAAGATCAAAGATGTTTTATTATCAATGGTTTGATGATCGACAACCGCAAAATGAATTCCCCTATCTTGTGCGTTAACGATCAGCCTAGAAGATTTTATGCCCTTTTCGAGCGTTTCTTTGAGTGCAAGGGCAAAGCCGTCAGGGGGGCTTGTAAGTTTGAGATTCATCTCTGGATATTTACGATTTGCTTGATCGACCAAGGCTGGCATCATGTACAGATCTAAAATATCATAATAATTTTTGATCCAACTGCCATCGGCATTATGCTTTTCTAAACCGGCAATAATATCTTTTAATTCCGCACGATTAAAAGGGGTGTTTTTTATTTTTTCAATGTTAAGCCGTTCTAAATGTGCAGTAAGAGTGTCTAATGATGCATTTGCATGCGCCCCTTCAGGTGCACTTGCACCTTCTGGGGTTTGTGAGGAATGTGGTGGGGGAGAATCTTGTGGCTTCATAATCTTAGCCTCTATGTTGATGATCGATAAGTGATATTATCTTCTTCAATTCTGGCTAAACAATGTTTTGAAAAACAAGCCTTTGCATCTTGAAAGGTGAGGCGATGAGAGCATAATAATGCTGTTTTCATATTTTTATGCGTGTATTGCTCATCATTGCTGTGATGTATGATATTGGTATTTTATGGGGGGATTATTAGGGCGTTCTATTGAGAGCCCTTATTGAATACCACTTGTTTTGAAAATCTCAAAATTATAGAGTTGTTGGTGATGCAAATTGTGTAATGCAAAAGAAAACAGTCAGAAAAGGACGAAAGATACCTTCAAACCGTAAAGTTTTAAACATTGTCGCGAAACACACTGTTTATAACAGTCTATAATAACTTATAATAGTCTATGATAATGCGAAAATTTTATGATGAAATCTGGACGCAGAAAACCCCTTACCGCACCCATCATTAAATACGATTTTTCATATTCTGTCAACCGCAAAACGATTATTTTTCCTCCTTTATCGCGGGAAAAATCTACAGAAAAAAGCTCATTCATTGGCTATGCAGCAAAATATCTTGTTTTAATGGAAAAGTTTTTGATGTGGCAAAAAACATTTTCTCCTTTGAGAAAGGCGTGGACAAGATGAATGGAGAATCGTGGTTTTGAAATCCGTGGTATTTTATTGATGGAATTAGGAAGGCGGTGGTTGGAAGGTGTTTGTGGAACAAAGCTTTAGGTATTGCGCAGGGGGTGTTCCGAGGGGATGACGAGGTGGGGGACTCGTGGGTGCTTAGAGGCGTGATGGCTCTTCGAGTGGCTGTTGGGGTCTCTAAAGGTTTCTGTATAAAGATTTATTGAGTAAATGCTTTTTCTCCTTTGAGAAAGGAGGGGAAAGGTGAAGGGAGAATTGTGGTTTTGAAATCCGTGGTATTTTATTGATGGAATTAGGAAGGCGGTGGTTGGAAGGTGTTGCGGGGCAAAGCTTTAGGTGTTGGCGATTTGTGGGGGGTGATTGGGGCTGTGCTGGCTGTCGTATTAGTGGTGGTGTGATAGGTGTGGAGGGTTATCGGTGCAGTTGTTGATGAGGGAGGAGATTGTTGGTAGGGGCTTTTTCTTTCGTTTAAGGGATGATGCTTTTAATTGTGTCAAAAAATCAACGGGTTGTTTTAATGATAAGCTATTGATTTATAGTGGATATTTTATCGTTATTTATCTTGAATGAGAAACCCAGATTATGCTGAAATAAAAGCCATAGCTCTTGTCCGTCATAAGATCAGAAGAGCCATATAGAATTGTACAAGAAAAGACGTAAAATGACGATAATGAATTGTCTGAAGAGCTAAGGATGTCGCGATATTGGGTGAAGTGTATGATGAGGGTGGTTTGTTACAATGGGGGTAGAGGGAAGAATGTTGCTGTTTTTTAAAGAGGGGGCAATATTTATCTTGTCCATGCCGTGAAATATTGTCCTTTGAGGCATGGATTAAGTGAGGCACTGGTAGGTATAAGGTTAAGTCTCTTTGACAGTTGAAGTATTTTTTTAAAGGGCGTGGTGGATATTTTTAAGCTTGTTTGTTGTGCGCTTTAAGCTTGTCAATCCCATGAAATTTTATGAAAGGGCATGCTCAGTGGATCTCAAGTGTCACTTGCCAAAGGGGGACTTTATAAAGGCGCTGGTTATAAAGAGGCATGTTATAAAAGGAGGGGGAGAATCTTTATCCTGTGAGGGGGAGGAAATGATGGGTGTTTTAGCCAAGGCTCTTTTGGGTAGAACTGTCAAAATGTTTATAAAGGGCATCAAGAATAATACGCAACGAACCAACAAGATTAGGCAGCGGTTGATCTTCTATAACAAGATAGTGTAATGCCGCATGGAAGTTGTGTTGACGATGTAGATATTGTGCTTCTTTAATCGCTTCTTGCATAGCTTCATAGTGTTTCGTTGCTCTTTGGACCCATTGCTTTTTTGCTTTCTCATCTGATGCGCTGTGCGTAAAACCATCATAATAACCGTTTGGTAAACCTTTTGCACATAAATAGTCGTTTCTAATTTGCAAGTATTGTTGCGCCGTGTCATATTGCTCTTTACTGATGCCTGATGAAGCCTCTTTATAGCCAAGCAAACAAAGACGCCCAATATAGGTTCCGACAAGCGGATTTTTCGCTTCTTCGAAGCTTAAACCAAAGTGTTTTGCACGCATTTCAATCGCAGATTGAAGCGCAGATTCGCTGGAATTTTGGGCACGTGAAATACAGCTATTGGGCTCTCGCTTTCCTGTTATTTTCGATCTACCGCGTTTTTTACGTATTTTCATGAACTTAACCATTTGAATGAAAAAGAAACTGTCTGTTGATGGGGGACAGTGATGTAAAAAGCACTTGGCGCAAATATTGGGGGGAGCAAATACTTAAGAGGGGGAAAATACTTAAAAAGAGGAAAATACTGAGGGAGTGAGCAAATACTGGGAAATATCAGCCGTTGCAGATCAAAAAACAAACGATACTAAAGGCGTTTTAAATGCAAAGAAAAGCAACGGTGTGGGGCGAAAAAATCATCTTTAAGGTGGTTTCTTACCTTTTTTATCTTATCCCTATCAGTCTTATCTTCCGCCCCTATCATGCTTATTTTTTTATTGCTAGCGGATTATTTGCTTTTTAAATATTTCTTAACTGTTCTTGAGAGATTGAAGGAAAATTTTTGTCAAATGTGAATGAAAAAATAACAATGGATTTCAAGGGCATGTCATCGTCTTTCTAATAGGAAGTTTTTTCTAATGGGATTATTTGTCTCTTTTTTCACGAGCGCTTTGTGGAAATTTTTCAATTCCACTTTTGAAAGGTCATTGTTTTCTTAAGTTGGAAGCTTTTTATTTGGGTTCTCTTATTTTTTTGTTGTTGGGCGCTTTCCCAAGATATTTGATATACATCACGCTGTTAAGCATACCTTTATCCTTTATAGGAGATATATTGTCTTCTGTTGAGTGGCAGAGAGCGGCAAAAAGCAAACCTCCACATTCTATTATAATAGCATAAGATGCCCTATATTTTCAAATAAAATATCGTTTATCGGCTTAAAATAAACTGTGAATGATCTCGCTATTTTGTTTGGTGTATCCTTTATAAGTATCCTTTATAGAGTATAAAATTTTCCGTTTTAATGGATCTCATCATAAGACGAGGGGATGTCGTTTAAAGGACGGAATGCATTATCGAAAGAGGCTGTTTTTATAAGAAGAAAATGCCTTTATAAAAAGATGCTTTTATAAGAGATGCCTTGATGAATGTAGGGGCTATACAAATGTAGGGGCTGTGAGATATTTCATCTTTAATGAAGAATTTTTAAAATGAAGCCTTTTTGATTAAGAAGCTTTCAAATGAGGATTAAGGTTGTTTGTCGCACGTTTTTTATACTGGATAATCGATTGCTTGTTTGACTTTGTTTTGTGTTGCTTTTTAAAGAGCCATGTCTTAGGGCTCTCTTTTGCCCATTTTGCAAGGGTGCTCATGAAGGGTATAACGATAAAGTCCCCAATGAAATCCATATAAAGTTTGAATAATATAAAATCTATTGCACACTTCCATTTTTACGCTTGTAAAGAAGAAAGTCTATAGCATCACACATTTTGCCAGCTCTCATTGTTGAGACAGCCCTTGGCATTTGAGGCGCTTCCTTAGAGGCATTTATCATCCTTTCTTAATGTTTTACTCTATATGGCTCTTTCTGCTTGTAACGCACAAGAGACATGGTTTGGGTTGATTTAATATGGAATAGGTTTGGAATAAGACAATCCTACGGTATTTAGGGTTCTCATTTAATATGAAAAACAATAAATTGTTATAAATCAGCGTATTGTTTGTAAACTTTACACATCAGATATTTCTTAGATTGAATATTTTTGCTTGTTGAGTTTTGTGAAACATTGTCTTTTGAAGTGTGGGTAATAGATAAGAGGACACAATGGCATTTGTGCTTGTAAGGTTTAGGGATTGTATGTTGTCACGTATGAGAAATTTTAAAAATAGACTTAAAGGGGCTTATAGCGCGTGTTTCATGGTTAAAAGAGTGCTAGATAAACCGGTTTTGCTGGTTGCATGTTCTCAAAGAGTGAGTGGGCATGTTAGAAGTGAGAAAATATCCGTATGATCGAAGATAAATCACAACACCAATCTGCCCATAAGGGAAATACGGCTTTTGCGTCACAGCCCGTGTTAAATCAGTGTGCGGTTTTCAAAAAATGGACGGCTCTCTCAAGAAAAGATTACGTCATCATTTTGTGTTTGGCTATCCTCTTGTTGGTGCTTTTTGCCGCGACTGTCTATATGAATCCTTTGGAGTTTTTTCACGTTATATCCAAAGAACAGTTTCAAGCACTGGGACAAATGGAACAAGGAGATCTTCGAAAAATGATTAAGGAGATCTTGAAACAGCCTTTTGAAAATAATCCTGCAATCGTGTTTTTGCGTGACGCGGGATGGAATAGTGTTTGGGCTTTTTTATGTCTCTTGCCGCAAATGATTTTTGGTGTTCTTGTGGTGTTCTTTCCACTCTTTTTTGTCTTTAACGCTATCTCTAAACGGGAGGTGAAGGAAATGATGAAGCTGTGGGATACATTGCCAGAGCAGCAACAGCTAGACAACCAATCTCTCAACAAAACACAATAGGGAAACAAGTGGCTGCTTCTTTTATAAGTACTTTTGTAATTTTGACCACAGTATGGTGGAGTACTGTCATGTTTCTCGGGGAGATCATGATACTTTTTTCTACTCTGATGACAATCTTGGTACTTTATTATTCTTTGATAAAACGGACAATATTGTTGTGTGGGATGCGGCGGAAATTAAAAAAGGGTGCATTGCAGAATTTGGGGCATAATCAGAAAGTCAGCATAGGACAAAATACAGTTTGTGCAATAAAGTTCAGCCCCCTTTCTTTTCAAGAATCTTTGGAACTTTCAAGAAAAGATTATTGTATCATCTTTTTTCTAGCTTTCATTGTGATTGTGGTTTTCGCAGTTTTGCTCGCTTTTTTTGCTTTTTTTCCAAAATCTGTGATTTTTTTACACAATTATATGCCTCTATTGTTTAAGGTTGGCGTTTTTGGCATGCAGCTGCTGTTTTGGTTTTGTGCGTGTATTGTTGTCGCTTTACCTGTCATTTTAATCTTCCATAGTCTCCTTCATTATGGCGTGAAAAAAACAATAAAGAAATTAGAAATGGTTGCTTGAGAAGAGAATAAAAATAATGATTTCACATCAATGCGATAGGGGAAACACGTGACTATTGTTATAAAATTTTTGGCTTTTTTAGGGTTCACCATCATTGCCATTGTAATGTTTATGGTTATGATCCGGCTTCCTTACCGGTTGATCAAGCATATGAGGTTATCTTTTAAACTCTCTCAAGACTTGAAAAAGAGTACAACGCAAAAAAAGCAAGCCATACAACAATTGTGCAATGATCTGGGAGAAATGAAAAGACACAATCTCGCCCATAAGACCCTTGATGCGACAATGCGCTTTCTTAACTTCAAAGAATTTCTGCCTCTTTCTTCGAAAGAATGTAAAATAATCTTTTTTATCTTTATCCTCTTTACTGTTTTGCAATCTGCTTTCTTTGTCGCAAATTTGGTATGGTGGAAGAGCGATATGGTCGGCGTTATCATGCAGCTGTTGAGCATTCTATGGTTTGGGCTTCTTCTCTTTTTTCCGATCATTGGGATCATGTGCGTAAAATTAACGAGAAAATTAAACAAAAAACTTCAACAATTGAAAGAAGCAATACAACAACGCGATCAGGCAATCCGTATGAAGAATGGGCGTGGAGGATAAAATGACCAGTAGTCTTATAACATTAATGGCCTTTTCTTTCCTGTTCTTTATGGTCTTAAATGTTTTATTGTGGGTGCCAATCGTTGTCATTTATTACCTGTTTATCAAGCGTGCGCGGTTGTATTGCCGCGTGAAAAAGGAACTGAAATGCGTGCTGAATGAACGCGATATCGCCTTAAAACAGATCTCTCAAAAATAAAAAGCAGCTTTCTCTTGTTTGGCAAGACTATAAAAAAATATGCTATCTTTCTACGGTCATGGCGACTGCTCCAATAGTTATAACTGTTGTCGTTAAGATATGGAGAGGGCAGGACTTTGTTTCTCTTGTCGTATTCGAGCCACTGGCATGGCTGCTTGCCTGTACTTTTTTATTCTTACCGATTGTTTTTATTATGCGCTTTATCGTGACCCGTCAGTTGAACAAAATGATACGGCAATTAGAAGAAGAGGTTGAGCAGAAAGGAGCTCCCGTCATATTATACGATGTGAGTGAGGGGAAAGTGAGCGAGGGGAAAAAGTGAAGAGAGGCTTTCGTTGAGCCTTGCTTTTGACTTGTTCATTAAGGAGCATGGGTGTACTTCTCGTTTTATGCTTTTTTATATTTGTGTCGTGTTTTTTAAAGAATTGAGGCTCTTGCTTGAGTAGGATTCTTGCTTGAGTGCTGAGAGGAAAGTGAAGAGAGGCTTTTGTTGAGCCTTGCTTTTGACTTGTTCATTAAGGAGCATGGGGTGCACTTCTCGTTTTATGCCTTTTTATATTTGTGTCGTGTTTTTTTAAAGAATTGAGGCTCTTGCTTGAGTTGGTGCTCTTGCTTGAGTGCTGAGGGGAAAGTGAAGAGAGTCCGCTCTTGGACTTTACTTGCTGTTTCTGTTCTCTTAAAGAGAGAAAATCTTGTAACTTATTTTCTTTTTATCAAGCATAAAAATGTGTTTTACCAAGCGATATTGAGAGCGAAAAATCTATACTTAAAGCAAAAGATATTCTGGTGTTTGGGGAAAAAAAGCCCATTTTCTTGCAGGTGGAGAGGCAAGACGCATAGAGAAGGTGAGCCAAAAGCACACGTTTTGCTCCATAGAAAGTGTAACAGTGCTTTTAAAGAGCTTGGGGTGGAGGGGGAAAATTGAAAGAAAAGAGGGACATCTATTTATTTACGAGACCGTTATTTATTTACGAGACCGTGAAGGACAGTTTCTCTCTCTGGATGAAAAAGGTTTTGTGCAATTTGGTTATGGAATTGTGAGAGGCGCTGGTATTCATGCGGCGGCTTGCCAAATGATTAATCCTTATCATTTTAGGGCTTTATCATTTTTGGGGGGCCAGATTGACAACGAGGCATTGAGGCAAAGGGGTGGATTTTAAGGCAAAGGGATTGAAATTTCTTGAGGAAGAGGTAAGCGTAAGGCATTTATGCTGTGTACTTGAGGAAGTTTTTGATGAGGCAATGAATGAGGTTGATCTGGGACTGAGGTTGATCTTGTCTGCGTGCTTGGCTTTCAATATGCGGGCACCACCTTGGGGATAGGGGGGGTGGCTTGTAAGCGCCTCACGTATAGTGCTTCATGTATAAGCGCGTATAGGGCAAATGAACAAAATACGTAGAGGGGATTTATAGTACTTGCATTACTCTGAGAAGGGTGCTAAGCGAATTTACCGCGCTGGTGGCGTGCTATCAAATATTGAAGAGTGGGAATTTTAGAAGTGGGGGAGTATCCGTATGATCGAAGATAAATCACAACATCAATTTGCCCATAAGGGAGATAAGGCTTTTGTATCGCAGCCAGTGTTGGATCAATCAGAAGCTTTCAAAAAATTGACGGCTCTTTCAACAGGCGATTATATCATCATTTGTTGTTTGGCTATCCTCTTGTTGGTGCTTTTTTCCGCGTCTGCCTATATGGATCCTTTGGAATTTTTTCACGTTATATCCAAAGAACAGCTCCAAGCACTGGGACAAATGAAACAAGAAAGTCTTCAGGAAAGACTTCAGGAAAGTCTTAAACACCCTTTCCAAAATCCTATAATTCAGCATGTTCTTGATGCGGGGTGGAATAGTGTTTGGGCTTTTTTATGTTTCTTACCGCAAATAATTTTTGGCGTTCTTTTTGGTTTTTGTCCGCTCTTTTTTGTCTTTAACGCCGTATTTAAACGGGATGTGAAGGAAATGATGCTACAATGGGAAACCTTGCCAGAGCAGCAACAGCTAGACAATCAATCTCTTAACAGAAGACAATAGGGGGAAAAGTGAGTGCTTCTTTAATCATTGGAATGTTGATTGCCGTAGGAACGGCAATTTTTATTTGTTCTGCAATTTTTATGGTATTCCTTTCTACCGTGGTGACAATCGTTGCACTTTATTATTCGTTGATAAAACGGACAATCTTGTTATTGGTGACGCAGCGAAAATTAAAAAAGGGTGCAGCGCAGAATTTAGGGCATTATCAGGTAGAGGGTAGAGGACAGAGGACAGTTCTTGCAACACAGTTGCGTGCCTTTTCTTTTCAAGAATCTTTGCTTCTCTCAAAAAAAGATTATTTTATGATCTTTTCTATCGCCTTCGTTATGGTTGCACTTTGCACAGGTTTTGTCGTTTTTTCAGCTTTTCTTCCAAAATCTGCGGTTTTTTTGCACAATTACGTGCCTATGATAGTGCTTCACATTATTGATTTTGTCATGCGACTGCTGTTTTGGGTCTGGACATGTATTGTTGTTTCTTTACCTGTCATTTTAATTCTCCATAGTTTCCTTCAGTATGGCGTGCAAGAAACAGTAAAGGAATTAGAAACATTTGTTTGAGCAGAGAATAAAAATGATGATTTCACATCAATGCGATAGGGAAAAAAAGGGAGCATTATGATGCAGCATTTGGTTTTTTTAGGGTTCATTATCATTGCCATTTTAATGGTTATGGTTATGGTCAGGTTTCCTTACCTGTTGATCAAATATATCAGGTTATCTTTTAAACTCGCTCAAGGCTTGAAAAAGAGTACGACGCAACAAAAACACGCCATACAACAATTGCGCAATGATCTGGGAGAAATGAAAAGACACAATCTCGCCCATAAGACCCTTGATGCGAAAATGCGCTTTCTTAACTTCAAAGAATCTCTGCCTTTTTATTCAAAAGAATGTAAAATAATCTTTTTTATCCTTATTCTCTTTTCTGTTTTGCAATCTGCTTTCTCTATTGCAAATTTTGTATGGTGGAAAAATGATAGTGTTGCCTTTATCATGCAGCTGTTGAGCCTTATATGGTTAGGGGTTCTTCTCTTTTCTCCGATCATTGGGATCATGTGCATAAAGTTAACAAGAAAATTGAACAAAATACTTCCACAATTGGAAGAAGCGATACAACAACGCGATCAGGCAATGCGTATGCAGAATGTGGAAGGGGGACAAAATGACGAGTAGTCTTATAACATTAATAGCCATTTCTTTCCTGTGTTTTACGCTCTTAAGTGTTTTAATATGGGCGCCAATCGTTGTCATTTATTACCTGTTTATCAAGCGTGCGCGGCTTTATTGTCGCGTGAAAAAGGAACTGAAATGCGTGCTGAATGAACGCGATATCGCCTTAAAACAGAACTCCCCAAAATAAAAAGCAGCAGAATGTTTGATAAAAAACAGCTTTCTCTTGTTTGGCAAGACTATAAAAAAATATTCTATCTTTCTACAGTCATGGCGACTGCTCCAATAGTTATAACTGCTGTCGTTAAGATATGGAGAGGGCAGGACTTTGTTTCTCTTGTCGTATTCGAGCCACTGGCATGGATGCTTGCCTGTACTTTTTTATTCTTACCGATTGTTTTTATTATGCGTTTTATCGTGACACGTCAGTTGAACAAAATGATACGGCAATTAGAAGAAGAGGTTGAGCAGAAAGGAGCTCCCGTCATATTATACGATGTGAGTGAGGGGAAAGTGAGCGAGGGGAAAATGAGCGAGGGGAAAATGAGCGAGGGGAAAATGAGCGAGGGGAAAAAGTGAAGAGAGGCTTTTGTTGAGCCTTGCTTTTGACTTGTTCATTAAGGAGCATGGGGTGCACTTCTCGTTTTATGCCTTTTTATATTTGTGTCGTGTTTTTTTAAAGAATTGAGGCTCTTGCTTGAGTTGGTGCTCTTGCTTGAGTGCTGAGAGGAAAGTGAAGAGGGCTTTTATTGAGCCTTGCCTTTGACTTGTTCATTAAGGAGCATGGGGGACACTTCTCGTTTTATGCCTTTTTATATTTGTGTCGTGTTTTTTTAAAGAATTGAGGCTTTTGCTTGAGTAGGATCCTTGCTTGAGTGCTGAGGGGAAAGTGAAGAGAGGCCGCTCTTGGACTTTACTTGCTGTTTCTGTTCTCTTAAAGAGAGAAAATCTTGTAACTTATTTTCTTTTTATCAAGC
>NZ_JBHIRP010000015.1:0-43867 GCF_042197245.1 Bartonella sp. AA18HLJMS
GCAATATCTTTTAAGTAATGGAGATTGCTTATTGCCTCACGCTTTTGTTTTTCACGTTCTTTAATAGGGTCACGCCCTTCACGTAAAACAGCCCGCCACCCAGTTGCCAATTCACGGGCTTGTTTTAAAGAGACATCTCTTAAAGCACCCAAGCCCATTTCGCGACGCCGCCCATGAATGGTATAACGATACAGCCATTGAGCACCTCCATCTTTACGCTTATGAAGAAGCAAGCCGGCACCATCATTATATTTGCCAGTTCCCAATGTTGCGACAGATCTTGCATTAAGACGATTCATAAGAACCATTTTTACTCCTTTCTGCTATAGTTTTTACCCACACATCAACCCCGCTTGTGACGTGCAAGCAAGTGATTTTGATTGATTCAAGATACACAGATTTAAGATGAGAGAATCTTACGTTATTCAGGGTTCTCATTCAATATGAATAACGCTAGATTATGATTATAAATCAATGCCTTGAACGCTTGTTGAATGCCGTTGGTTTGAAAGCGAGCGATATTACAAAGCGCCCGATTTAAGCACTGGAGAATTTCGTGATTATAGCGAGGAAGAATTTAAACAGCTTCAATGTATGATGCCTAATATTCAAGGAGCGGCTTTTAATAAAAAGGTTGTAAGGCGTGCTTTTTTAGGGAGGAAATTGCTTGAATCCCCCGATCAACCTTTAGTTCCAGCTGGTCAATTGGGTTGGGAGTGTATAACGGGGTATTTTGACAAGATAGAACGGCAATTTTATGGGGTTGTGCGTCCTACAAAAGACCCGCAACGGTGGGCGAATAAGTACTTTAGTCAAGTGATGTATATCCTTAATAGCCAATCCAAAGGCGGGATAATGGCAGAGAGTGGTGCATTTAAGGATGAGAGAGAAGCAGCAAAAAGTTTAAGCCGATCAGACAGTATTACATGGGTTAAACCTAACGCATTGGCAGGTGGTAAAATACAACCAAAGCCTGTAGCACAGTTTCCAGAGGGCTTTTTCCAGCTGTTTAATGAAGCTAAGGAAGCAATTAATCAGGTGACGGGTTTATCACCCGAATTCATTGGTACAAGGGAAGTGACACAAGCGGGTATTTTGGAGGCACAACGACGCCAATCCAGTTTAAATCTGCTTGCTTGTCTGTTTGATGGTTTACGTTTGTACCGCAAGCGGCAAGGTAAGATTATTTTGCACTTGATACAGAATTACTTGTCCGATGGGCGTTTGGTACGGATATCTGGTGAGGAGAATGCGCAATATATTCCATTGACACGTGAAGAAGTAACGAGTGTCGAGTATGACATTGTTGTTGATGATGCGCCAACCAGCCCGAATGAGAAAGAGCGCACCTTCGGTATCATCACACAACTGCTTCCATTGCTTCAAAATGCGATTACGCCGGATATTATGCTTGATCTACTTCGTTATTCTCCATTGCCGGCGTCATTGCTTAATCGCGTCAGTGAGAAGTTCCAACAGCAACAAATGGCACAACAACAGCAGATGGACCCCGAGCAGGAAATGAAGTTGCAGGAAAAGCAACAAGACTTAGAGACGAAAGCACAGATGCATCAGATGGATTTGCAACAAAAGCAGATTGATCTGTTTGTGCATCAAGAGAGAGCAAAAACAGACGCGGAACTGATGAAGCAACGCTATGAGATTGAACGGCAGAAGCTTCTCAATACTCAGGCACACAATCAGATCATGCGAGAGCGAATAGCATTACACAGAGGTATGCATAGTTGAGAGAGGTGAAAGAATGAATGCAGAAATGAATGAAGGTAGGAATGAAGATTACAGAGTTGGAGCACCGGTCTTTGATGATGAGAGCTCTTTTGATGCTGGCACTTATGATGGTGAAACGATTGATAATGATGACATTACGTCTCCAGAGCCGGTTGTGCAGCCCGTTGAAAAGCCTTCAGAGATTGTTCCTAGTATAGAACAGCAGCGTATGGAGCAACAAGCCAAACAAGCCCGTGAAGCGCTTGTAAAGTTTTATGAACCCCAATCCCAGACGCCAATGGTTGAAGGTGAAAATGCACCCCCAGACCTACGTGAGGACCCTGTTCGTTTAGTGGCGTGGATGTTAGATAAGATTCAAAAGCAAGATGCGTATATTAGGGAACAGAAAGAAGCGCTAAGACAAGCTGAGGAACAGCAGCAGCACGATATGCGTCTTGGTGAATTTTTTAATAATTCTGTTAAGTCGTTTCAAAATAAATCCAGTGATTTTGATGCCGCGGCAAATTTTCTTTATGAGGCACGCGCAAAGGAATTGAGTTCTTGGTCATCACTTTATCCTGAGTATGGACAACAAAACACAATAGATGCGATTATAAGAGATCAATTGCATGCGCTTGTAGCGACTTGTGCACAAAGAGATCTCAATCCGGCAGAAGAAATTTATAGAATAGCACAAAATCTTGGCTATCAGAACCAAGCAGTGCAAGCGAATAATCAAGTTGCAGAACTTCAAAGTCGGCAGAATTCTGCGCGGACTTTGACAGCATCTGGTGGAGGAGGGAGTACTGGACCAATGACTTTAGCAAGCATTGATAGGATGTCAGAAGAAGAATTTGACGTTTGGATATCCAATCCGAAAAATAAAGCGATTTTTCGGCAATTACACGGTGCAGGTAACGGGTATTAAGAGTGCATTTTATAGAAATTAGTCTGTTTTATACAGGGCTATGATCCGGCTTTTAAGCCGGTTTTTTTTTACAGCAAAGAAAGGTAAAATCAATGGCATTAACAACAGTTAGAGCAGATGATCCTCATGCGATAAGCACGTGGTCAAAATTATTAAATACAGAAGTTTCAAAGGCGATACCTATTGCCCCTCTTATAGGCAGGGGTTCAAACAGCATTATTCAACTTAAAACTGAAACACAGAAGGGCAGAGGGGATTGTGTTACATTTAGCTTACGTACACAGCTTTTGGGACGGGGAGTTACCTCAGGACAGACGCTTGAGGGGAATGAAGAGGCATTACAATTCCTTCATGACAGACTCTATATTGACGAGCTTTCGCATGCAGTTCGTGTAGAAAATGAAGGTAGTATAGCGCAACAACGTACAACGTTTGATTTGCGTGACGAAGCAAAAGATGGCTTAGTTGATTGGTATGCAGATCGCTTAAGCTTGATGTTTTTCATTCAAGCTTGCGGATATACAGCAAGGACAATCTCTTTTGAAGATCGGATGATAGATATCGAGAATGTGCATTATGGATTTAATGAACCTCTGGCACCAAGTAGTAAGCGAATTATCCGTCCAGATGGTAAAACCAAGGATGAAGATCTCAGTGAAGCGCCAAAACACAGCTTTAGTTTGAAGCTTATTGACGAAGCTGTAAAAATGGCGAAACTTGCTAATCCCAAAATTCGACCAGTACGTGTGAATGGGGAGAGTGTTTATGTTCTCTATTTGCACCCAACACAAGTGATGCAATTGCGCACCAATACAGAGACTGGACAGTGGCTTGATATTCAGAAAGCTGCTTATACGGGTTCGCGCGCGAAGAACCCGATTTTTGATGGTTCTCTTGGCATGTATAATGGTGTGATTTTACGTGAATCTGAACATGTCACTCATGGGGTTAAATCTACCGATCATACAGCGAAAAAAAGTGTGCGTCGTGCTGTTTTTCTTGGAGCACAAAGTATCGTTATGGCTTTTGGAAATAATCGCAATGTCAATCGCTATAAATTGGTGGAAGAGCATTTCGACTATCAACGTTACTATGGTTTGTCTGCGAAAACACTGATTGGCATGAAGAAAACCCGTTTCAAATTTCCAAATAGCTCTCAAGCAGCGCAAGATTTTGGAACGATTGTTATCCCCACCTACAGTGGTGAACCTGATAATTAATCATAGGGAGGAAGCAAGACATGGCAGATCAATTACCACCTCCACTACAGGGGAGAAATCTTCACACCCAACAGGTGAGTTTCTTACGTTTGAATATCTCGCATAAAGATAAGCATCTCACAACGAAAATAGGGATATTACCTCGTGGCGCTTTGATCACTTCGATGAAGGCTTTTGTCAAGACCGCGTTTTCTGAGGCAAAATTAAAGATAGGCAGCACCTATGGAGGCAATGAGTTCAGTGAAAAAGACATCAAAGCCCAGGGCACGCAAGATTTTACGCCAACAGATCAAAAGTCTTTTGTTGCAGATGATAAGGAGATGACCCTTTATGCAACACGGGATAAAACCACCGATGCTGGTGAATGTATTGTGGTTGTGCAATTCGTGACAAATCATTGAGGGGATAAGAGATGGCAGATTATTTACCACAGCCCTTGCAAGGGAGAAATCTTCATACCCAGCAGGTAAGCTTTTTGCGGCTTAATTTTAGCTATGAAGATAAAGAAAACGCTATGAGAATAGGTACGCTACCTCGTGGTGCTTTGATTACTTCAATTAAAGTGTTTGTTAAGACAGCATTTTCGGACACGAAGGTAAAAATAGGGTGCACTGCTGGCGGCAATGAGTTTGGTGAAGCAGAAATCAAACAACAGGCAGTAAAAGAGGTTAAGCCCACCAATCAGAAGGAATTTGTCCCTTATGATGAAGAGGTCACTCTCTATGCTAAAGCGGACAAAACAGTACAAGCTGGTCAAGCAAGTATAGTCGTTGAATTTGTGACTAATCACTGAGAGGTATTTTGATGACACGTCATTATATTCGGGTTAAAACCGGAGGACCGATACCAGTAAAGCGAGATGTTTATCGTCATAAGAGAACACTTTCGCACTTAGTGTCGGTCATTCAAGATGAGATTGATGACATAGCCGATGAGTATGTTCAACAAATCCAAGAAAGCATTTTTGCAGCTATTCGTTTTTGTGAACGGGAGACCTTTTACTTTAACGAAAGCCGTGATGTGGTGTTTGAGACACGGGCGGGACAAGGTGTTTATGATGCAAGCACTACCCGCCCTATTGAAACAGCTGTTAAAATAAAAAACGTTTATCTAAGCTCTGATCAACATCATAAGTTTGCATTGGAGTGTAAGGATCATGTTTCTTTAGAGCCTTTGTTATCATCAGAGCAGCAAGGAACGCCGGTTTGTTACAGTTATTTTGATAGGAAATTACATCTTTATCCCACGCCGGATAAAGCCTATCAGATTCAACTCATTCTCTCTCCCTTGCGTTTATCAGAAATAGAAAGTGTCGATGAGGAGCATCCATGGTTTGTGCACGCGTTTGATTTGATTAAGGCGCGTGCAAAATACGAACTTTACAAGAATATCTTGAAAGACCCCGATTGTGCAACGGCAGCTTACAATGACTTTAACGAACAGTTGAATGAATTGCGTGCAGAGACGTCTCAACGTCATAACGTGACCAGAATAATACCAACGGATTTTTAAGATGGTTTATTTTCCTATAGCCGATTACAGACCAGATGTTGCGGTTGTCAACGGCAGCTTTACGGATAGCCTTGTGAATGTTTTACCAGCAGATGGCGGTTATATACCCATGCCTAGTGCAATGGTTGTGTCTCATGCTTTGGAAGAAAAGCCTTTGGGGTGCATAGCGTTTAGAAGTGGCAATGGTGTTAAGATAATCGTAGGAGGCAAGCAAAAGCTTTACAGTTATGATAGTCAAACGAAGGGGTGGAAGGACATAAGTCAAAGTGGTGTGACTTATCATGCGCATGAAGATAATCAATGGTCGTTCGCTTTGTTTGGTCAAAGAATTATTGCGGTGAATAAAAATGATAAACCACAAGTTTTTAATACCCATAGTTCTGAACGATTTGAAGATTTAGGAGGCAATCCCCCGAAAGCAGGCTTGGTGAAGGTTTGGGGACCTTTTGTTTGTTTGATGCAATTGACAGATCACCCCAATCGCATTCATTGGTCAGGTTTGGAAGATGCAACCCATTGGACAGTTAAGCAGAAAGATTGCGATTTTCAAGATTTTCCAGATGGAGAATATGTTCAAGGGTCTACGGAATCGACTAATCCCCTCATTTTTATGCGTTCTGCTATTTATGCAGGAACCTTTGTTGCGGGTTCTAAGATTGTGTTTACGTTTCAAAAGATACAAGACAAGCGCGGAGCCCGTAGTGCGTCCTCTATAGCATGTCGAGGGAGTGATGCTTTTTTTGCGAGTGATGGTGGTTTTTATCAGATGAGTTTGGATGGTCAACTTTTGCCGATAGGCTTTGAGAAAGTTGATAGAACAGTTTTTAAAACCTTTGATAAGTTTGCTCTTGATGAGATGCAAGGGGTTATAGATCCCATTGATAACCGGATTTACTGGTCCTTAAAGAGAGGCAATAACGAGCAAACGACCTTTGTTTATGATTGGGGATTGCAGAAATGGTCGACGCTACAGGGAAAACCTTTCACGTTGTTTCCAGTATTTACGACAGGTTATACTTTAGAACAGTTAGATGAGATCTCGATCAATCTTGAGACATTGCTGGCTTCTTTAGACAGCCCTCGTTGGCAAAGTGGCGCCCCAATGCTTGGTGCTTTTGATGATGAAAATCGGCTTGTTATGTTTACGGGAGCACCGATGGAGGCAACGGTTGTTTCGCAAGAATTGGGAGCACCAGATGGAAGTTTTAACTTTATCACGAAGATGTTTGCTGAAGTTGATACGACGGAAGGTCTTTTAAGCATAGGAGAGCGTCGGCTTCGCAATCATCAGACGCCGATTACATGGCACCAAGAGAGGGCATGTTCATATGTCACGGGTGCTTATCATGGTCGTTCGCGCAATCGTTATCACCGCTTTAAATTGCGTATTCCTACAAATGAACCTTGGACGGCAATTACGGGGTTTAACGTGGATTTACGTCCTTTAGGCAGAGGGTAATGGCAAAAGTCTTTTTGACCACGTCTTGGGATATGGAGCGTATAGCACCATACCTTGAAGACATCATTGCGTCGTTTCGCGAGTATGTGGAACGTTTTAAACATGAAATCACGTTGCAAGAGCTCCTTGAAGCGATTTGCAGTGGCAAGAAACAGTTATGGCTTGTTTTGGATGATGACGAGCGCTTTTTAGCGGCATTCACGACCCAGATACAACAGACAGTTTTAGGAAAGAAGCGCGCTCTGATTTGTGAATGTAGTGGCAAGGGCGTTCTTGATCAAGTTGATAATTTGACATTTGTAGAGGATTGGGCGCGTGAGAATGGGGCTTTTGAGATAGAGATTTTAGGGCGTTTAGGTTGGAAACGTGCACTGAACAAACAAGGTTATGGCATAGATATGCTTTATTATAGGAAGGAATTGTGACATGGGGAGCAGTAGACCAGCAACGACAGAACAGAAGCAGGTGCAGACAAGTGCCCCTCCTGCTTGGATGCAGAATGTCTTTAAGCGAGGTGGTGCGGATGCGTATAATCTGTATGATACAGGGGCGGGTGGGAATGTTTATGGCGGTCCTCGTGTAGCGCCGTTAAGTGATCAAACGCGCTATGGAATTGGTGGTCTTGGAAGTATTCCACAGCATTATCAAAATCGCTCTTTGATGAATACGATTTACAATCCAACGTTGACAGCAAGCAATCTTGGAAGAGTGGCTTCTGGTGATATGGTTGGACAGAATCCGTCTTTTAATGCCGCCCTTCAAAATAGCTTAGACCGTGTAAGAGATACGATTAACAGCTCTTTTGCAGGTGCGGGTCGTTATGGGTCCGGTGCACATGCAGGTGTATTAGCAAATGAACTTGGTGCTTTGTCCACAAGTGCTACAGCAGACCAGTATAATCGTGATGCGGATCGCATGATGCAAGCCAATGCCATGATAGACCAAGCCAATCAAAATCAATTGGGCGCCTCAAATAACTTCTTACAGGGTTATGGGAATGCCTATTCCAATGCCATACAAGGGGGAGGTGTGCTTGATGCCCACAATCAACGCCTTGTTGATGCCAATAGAGAACGTTGGCTGGAACAAGACAATAGCGGTTGGAATAGGTTGAATATGCTTATGAACGCCGGTCATGGCTTTGCAAGAAATTACGGTACGACAACGAATAATGTGTCAGAATCTAAGATGCATGGTAACGACCCTTGGAAGAACGCTATAGGGATTTTAGCTAGTATTGCTAATTTTGCAGGAAAAAAGTGAGGTAGTTATGCAAAATAGTAACGATAACATTTTATCAAGACTTCTTAAGTCTATGCATGTAATGAGCCAATATGTACCACGTATACGTTTCAACGATCTAGAAGACGCCAAACAACAGGCAAATAATTTACCTTATTTAACCCCTTCTTCCCCTATAGCAACTTTTGGTTCACAATCAAATCCTTTAGGTTTAGCTAAAAATACTTCACCTTTACCAGATGTAAGTTCGTCTTTAAGATCGGCAGGCAGAAAACCGTATGTACCGTCTTCAGTCCCTTCTTTACCAGTAGCGACCTTTGGTTCACAACCAAATCCTTTAGGTATTGAACCTTTGCCTAATGCAATTGAAACTTCAGATTTGGCATCATTGAAACCAAAGCAGTCTCAATTACCAGAGCCTATTTCATCTGTAGAACCACAGAAGTCTGTACAGCCACAACAGAGTACTGTTCCTCACCAAGATACTGGTTCTCAACAGAGTTTTTGGGATTACTTGCGTAGTCCTGAGTTTTTACAAAGATTATCAGATTATGGGATTGGTTATGCATTATCAGATGGGACGATAGCACAAAGTTTAGCGAATGCAGCTATGAATCTTCGTCGTGGTGATATGGAAAGAGAAAAAAGAGGACAGGTTAATCAGACCGTCGAATACCTAAAATCTAAAGGGTACAGTGAAGAAGAAGCTGCTATTATGGCACGTAATCCGCAAATGCTTAGTGCGATGCTAACAGGTGGTGATAAACCTCAGTTAGATAAAGGTTATGAATGGGATCCCAATTCACAACTAGGTGAACGTAGAGCGAGACCGGTTAAGGGGTCGATGCAGGAACTTGAGTATAATCAAAAACTACAAGCCCAGAAAGAGTGGGAGCATAAAAAGAGAAAAAATATGCTTCTCACCAAACAGCAGGCACGCATAGGAATAAATGCTATTCAGGATGCTATTAAAATTATAAAAGAAGGCTTTGCGACAGGATTTGTTGGGTGGGGATCGAGAAATGTTGGAGGATCTCCTGCATATGAATTAGAAAAATTATTTGATACGATTAAGGGTGGTGCTTTAAAGGCGGTATTTGAGAGCTTAAAATCGATGGATCCTAAAGGAAATCTTAGTGTTGGTCCTATATCAGATCAAGAAAGCCGTAATATGATAGCAACTTTTGGTTCTTTGGATGCTGGACGTAAGGAAGAAGGATTATTAAAAACTTTAGGAATGCTTGAAAAAACATTAGTTGCTTTAAATAAACTTGATGAGACCCAATTATATAATTGGGTAACAGGGCAGCCTATCAATACGCCTAAAGAAATCTCTGATCAATATTTCGCAGATTCGCCGATGTCACAAGGAGGTAGTGAAAATATTCCTATAGTGAAAAGTACAGAAGAGATTGCAGCTCTACCAAAAGGACAAAAATTTTTTATTATTGATGCCAATGGTAAAGCGGTTCCTTTTATAAAATAGGTTGTGCTATGTATGAATATAAGAATTATGATAAATCACTTCTTCCAGAATGGGCTAGGAAATATAAGGTAATTGGTCCACCCCAAGATATTTCAAATATTCAAACAGCTACAGATTATCCTGAATATAAAGATTATGATAAATCACTTCTTCCAGAATGGGCTAGGAAATATAAGGTAATTGGTCTACCCCAAGATATTCCAAATCATTCATCTTTTGCAGATTTTCATGGCAGTCAAGACCCCAAAACTACAACAGATGATTTTTCATTTGATGATAAAGATCTTACGTGGTGGGATGCACTAAGGAGTCATGGGATATCTGGTTTGACAGCAGGGTATAGTGATGAGATACAAGCGGCGAATGAAGCAGGTTTTACGGATTATTGGCGTGGTGATAAGAAAGCAGTAGAGGTTTATAACAGAAGAGTAGCCAAGGAGCGCGCTTACCTAAAAGCCTTAGAAAAAAAATATCCATGGTTGTCTTCTGGTGCTTATATTGCTGGTTCGATTTTACCAACATTAGCATCTTTGGGTATTCCCGCATTAAATTTTTTGCGAGCAGGCTCGACTTTAGGAAGTTTAGGTAGGGGAGCTATTGTTGGGGCAGGTTCTGGAGCTTTACATGGTTCTGGTGCAGGAAAAGGTTACAATGATACGGTGAATTCGGCATTAGCCGGTGGTGTTGGTGGGGCAGTTTTGACGCCGGTTGCTGCTTTAGGAGGTATGGGTATTTCTAAGGCAGTTCGTAGTTTAGGAAATTCTTTAAAATCACCTCCTGTCGTGAGGAATTATTTTAATCCTGCTCGTAAAGAGGTTTCAAATAAAGCTTTGAGAGAAGTTGCCAAGCAACTTTACGATAATAAAACCCAAAAGATCACGGAACGTCTTAGTTCAGAACCTCACGAAGTATTTTTGACAGATATTAATGAAAAACTACGACAGACTTTGTGGAATGCGTCTAAAACAAATGAAGATGTTTATAATCTCTTGAAACAAGCGCATGAGAAAAGATTAGGCGGTTCTGTTCAACGTCTTGATGATATGATGGAGCAGACAATTGTTCCATACCAGCATAGCGATACTTTAAGCAGGACGCTTAAACAGCAAGGGAAAGAAGCGCATGATCATCTTTATGAACAAGCAAGGCAAACGCCGATAGGACGAGAGTATTATCCGGCTCTTAATAAACTTTTTGAAAATAAAGGGTTTCAAAAAGCTCTTAAAGAAGCTGTCAATACTTTAGAGGAACACCCCCTCAGTATAAATCCTAGACGATTTTATGATAGAAGGTTTAGTAGTATAAACTATAAACCTACGATAGAGTTATTAGATCAAACTAAGCAGTCTCTTGATGATTTAATCGAAAAAAGTAAGAAACATGGCGATAACCAAAAGATTTTAGGATACGAAGTCCTCAAACAAAATTTGGTAAAAATAATGGACGAAATCTCTCCTACGTACAAAGCAGCACGCGGTAGTGCGGCAAAATTCAAAAACTTTGCAGATAGCTTTGAGGAAGGTAGACAAGCTTTTGGAACAAAGCTTGAAAAGAGTTTTGAAAGGGATGCAGTTCAGGAAAATCTTTCTAAAGGGAATTGGACAAAACAAAATAATACCTATCAGATGGGTATGAGAGATGCCTTAGATGATTTACTCAGAAAAAATGATGACCCTATTAATGAATTTTCTAAACTTTTAAAACAAAATCTTGCGTCTGAGAATCTTGAAAGGACCATAGGACCGGAACGGTTTTCTACTTTTAAAAAGGCAGTAGATCAGGAGCAATTCTATTCTGATGCAGCAAAAGAGGGTTTTAGCAAATTTGAAGGCACTCCTGAGTTTTCTGTTTTTGATGGAGTTCGTGTACCACATAGTATTCCTGATATACCAGCTCAAGGCTTAAAATTAGCACGAAACATATTTTTTCATCCGAATGCACCAGAGGCGCTACGAGCAAGACAAGAGCTAGAGCGCGGAATAGCGAAGTTAGCAACTTTTGGCGTTAAAGGAATGGAGCGCAATGAAATTGCCAAATTGATTCAAAGTGCTTTGAAGTGGCATAAAGCCGGTGTGATAACGGATGAAGGCTTGAAGATTGTTTCTAGAGCTGTAGCAAAAGGGTTAGGTCCTAGTGCTTCAATAGAGTATGCGAAATGACCCGTTATAGTCCTGCTGTTAATCAAGCAATACGGCAAACGGCAGTGCGTTATGGTTTGCCAGAGAGTTATTTGTACCGTGTTGCGCAAGTGGAAAGTGGAGGCAATCCGAATGCAAGGAATCCCCGTTCTTCTGCGGGTGGGTTGTACCAATTTATAGACAGCACCGCCAAGCAATATGGTTTGCAGGATCGTTTTGATCCCATGCAAGCGGCTGATGCCATGGGGCGGTTGACGCTTGATAATCGCAATCATTTAAGCCGCCTGTTGGGAAGAGCGCCTAGTGAAGCGGAATTGTATTTAGCCCATCAACAAGGAGCAGGAGGAGCCGCGCGGCTTCTTCAAAATCCCCATGCCAATGCGGCGCAAATTGTTGGGAGCAATGCGGTTGGCTTGAATGGTGGAAACAACGCTATGCGTGCAAGTGATTTTGTCAACCGTGTATTACAGATGTATGGGGGGCAGCCTCATAGAGCAAGTCCTACAGCGCAGGGTGGCATTAGAAATAGAGACAACTTGTTAGAGGTTTTAAGGGCATTATTAGCATCACAAGAAGAGGCTTCGGAAGAAGAAGAGAGTGATGATGATGATAATCCTTTGATGACGCAATTCATGCGGGCGTTTTACGGACCATTTTACAGAAGCTAGGATTCACGAGAAATGTCAACGATTTATGATTGGTCGCTTAGAGCGGCGGATAATACGCGTTCTGATAATTTGATTGATTGGTCCGAAGGACAGCATCCTAGCAGTGTGAATACGAGCGCCCGTGTGATGATGCAGCGCATAAAGGAATACTTGTCAGACACGGGTGGAGAGCTTGAAGGCATTGTTACAAATGATCCTGTCCAACAAACGAGTGTGATAAGACTTGCAAGCACTTCACAGTTTTTAGAGTATAAGAATGGTATCGTTTTGCGCTTTATGGCTATGGGTAAGAATGTTGGAGCGACCACGATTGTCTTAAATGCTTTAGATGGCAAGCCGGTTTATAAGGCAACGGAATTAGGCATCAGTGCATTATCAGGAGGGGAAATCCAACAAGGGTGCATTTATACATTGTTTTATAATGGAGATCATTGGCATCTTGTTAATCCTACCCCACTCCCTTTAGAAGAAGAAGAAAGCAGTCTTTATCCCACGGGTTTTATAGGAACGTTTGGAATGCGCGGGATTCCAAAGGATTGGTTAATTTGCGATGGGAAGGCTTATTTGCGTCGTGATTATGGTGATTTATTTGAGACGATAGGAACGGTTTGGGGAGAGGGTGATGGCGCCACGACATTTAATGTTCCCGATTTTCGAGGGATGTTTTTACGAGGGCTTGATGGAGGGCGCAATATTGATGAGGGGCGTTCTTTTGCAAGTGTGCAAACAGATTTAATCGAGTCGCATCAACATCAAGGACAGAGCCTTTCGATGTCTCATTTTACCAGCAACGAAAACTTTTGGGATGGGAATACGACGGATGTGTTGGGCTATCGTCTAGGCTTGTTTGGGGGGAGCTCTCTAGCGAATTTTATGGGCATAGAGCGTGAGAATTTAGGGGGCTACATTGTAAGTTCTCATACTCTTGATGAGAACCAAGAGGTTGTTTTGGAGAGCACTGGTGAAGGCGAGACGCGTCCAGTTAATGTGAGTGTTCTGTTTGCGATTAAGACATGAGGTGTAAGATGTCGACGATCTATGATTGGTCTTTAAATGCCTCCTTGAATGCCTATTGTGATGATTTGATTGATTGGTCAAAAGGACAACGTCCTAGTAGTCTGAATAATAGTGCTCGTGTGATGATGCAACGTGTGCGTGAGTATTTATCGGATACGAGTGGTGTGATTGAAAGCACTTTTACGGTTGATGCTGAACACCAGACGACGTTGATAAGACTTCAAAGCCAATCGCAATTTTTAGAGTATAAGAATGGGATATCAATTTATTTTAAAGCGAAGGGCAAGAATGTTGGGGAAACCGCAATTGCCTTGAATGATTTGGCGGCTAAACCTGTTTACAAGGCGACGGAATTAGGTCTCCGTGTTTTATCGGGAGGCGAGCTTCAAAGGGGGTGCATTTATAGCTTGGTTTATAGGGATCATGCTTGGCAAGTTTTAAATCCTACGCCTCTCTCTTTATCGCAAGAGCCGGTTATCCCTGTTTATCCACTAGGGACGATAGGGATTTTTGGGATGCAAGTTTTGCCAGATGGCTGGTTACCATGTGATGGGAAGGCTTATTTGCGTAGTGATTATCCTGCTCTTTATGAAGCGATAGGGATCAGGTGGGGAGGCGCTGATAGTTGGACGAAGTTTAATGTTCCCGATTTGCGTGGTGTTTTTTTACGAGGTGTTGATGATGACCGCGAGATAGACCGCTTTCGTTATCTTGGCACTTTACAAAATGACGCAATGAGAAAGCATGACCATGGGGGTCAATCCTTTACGATTTTGAATGATGAAAATCAGGAAGAGAGTTGGCATGGTGATATGACGATCATCTGGGGATATGTGTTGAATGACCAGCAAAGATTGAAGCTTGCTGAACGTTTGGGCGTGAGAGCAGAGGATATACGCGTGCACCATAAGCTCGCCTTTCCCCATTCCCACCTTCACATGCGTGATGTTGCATTGGCAAGTTCAGGTATAAGTGAGACGCGCCCGATTAATATGAGTGTTGTGTTTGGAATCAAGACGTGAGGTTTAGATGTCCACGATTTATGATTGGTCTTTAACGGCATCTGAGAATGGTGGTGCTGATGCTTTAATTAATTGGTCAGAGGGACAGCACCCTAACACGGTTAATAATAGCGCTCGTTTTATGATGCAACGGGTAAGTGAGTATTTATCGGATACGGGGGGGGTGCTTGAAGGGATTGTGACGGTTGATAATAACCAAAAGACGAGCGTGATAAGGCTTCTAAGTCAATCGGCATTTTTAGAGTATAAGAATGGCATATCGGTTTGTTTTAAAGCGAAGGGCAAGAATGTTGGGGCGACAACAATTGCTTTAAATAATTTAGCCGATAAGCCCGTTTATAAGGCAACAGAAACCGGTTTATTAGCCTTATCGGGAGGAGAGATACAAGATGGCTGTCTTTATACGCTTGTGTATGATGAAGAGCTTACGGGTTGGCAAGTTCTCAACCCGACAAGGGGCAAAGTTTCTTCCTTAAAACGTTTACCTTCCGGTCTGATAGGACCGTTTGCAATGGAGCGCTTGCCGGATGGTTGGTTGCCATGTGATGGAAGTGCTTATTCACGGTATGTTTATTGGGATTTATTTTGTGTCATAGGAACGACGTGGGGAGAAGGAGATGGCGCCACGACGTTTAATGTTCCCGATTTTCGGGGGCTATTTTTACGGGGACTTGATAATGAACGCAATTTAGACCCTTGGCGTTCTTTTGCAAGTATACAACCCTGTTCTTTAAAAGCGCATGAGCATTTTATAGGTCCAGCGTCATCAGAAGGTCTTTCTTCTCGAAAAAAACGGGATGTTTCTTCTTCTGAAGCTCACTTGCAAAGGCGCAAGAGAGCTATAGACGAAGAGTGTGTAGGTTTGAGTGGGGATGCTTTGGACAAGTGTAATCAAGAATTTGACCAAATAGCAGGAAGTCCACAGGTAGAGACTCCCTTTTGGTTTACAGAAAAAGACAAGCCGCCGCGTTTACCTTGGTTTATCAGGAGCCCCTTTGCTAATTTTTTATATTATTCAACGCCTATAACGGCAGGTCTGAATGACAGAGAGCATCATGAACATCATCTCATGGCAGAGAGGGTTGGTGGTGTTGAAACGCGCCCCGTTAATGTGAGTGTAATTTATGGGATCAAGACATGAGGAGTTGAAATGTCATTAAAACCGTTTGCGATATCAGAGATTAGCGACCCGTCTCAAATACGGGTCGTTTTGTATTCTGGGGGAGGTTTTGTGCATGCGCCGCTTACTGGCGTTTTTGATTTACTGAAAGCCGCTTTGAAAACAGAGCTTGATGGTTCACTGAAAGATTTAGAGAAGCGCTTAGAGACCTTAAGAGAAGAGTTTGAAGATTTGAAAGAGTGTTCATTGGATGAAGCCCTCTGAATGAAGGAATAAAGCAGATGAAGATACCCGATCATGAACATGAATATTTGATACCTGTTGCAACGAAAGAGGAAATCAGAGAAGGGACTTCTCAAGACAGCGTTGTTGTTCCGAAGCTTTTAGGGACGGCATCTTTGTATTCGTATGAAACCTTTGCGCCGTTAGAGCAGGTTGTTAATGCACGTCAAGAAGCAGAAAAAGCCATGTCGCGTGCGAATGGTGCGCAACAGGTTGCAGAAGAATCGAAGAGGATTTCGGAACAAGCGCTTAGCGAAGTTACCAAAACGGGTGAAGCGGTTACAGCAGTAACAACAACGGCTAATCGTGCAAAAGATACAGCAGATACAGCCAAGGGATTAGCAGAAGAAGCCAAGAATACTTCTGATGCAGCGAAGCGCATGGCAGAAGAGACAAAAGCAGCAGTCGATAGAGCCTCAGGGGAAATCAATAGTACGAAAGGTTCCCTTTCTACGGCATTACAACGTTTTGAAGAGGTCAAACAGAGCAGTGAGAATGCTGTTAATTTATCGACCGAAGCCAAGAGGTTAGCCGATGAATCGAAGACCATTGCAACGCGTGCAGAACAAACAGCAAGAGAAGCTTCACAAACAGCAACAGAGACGACGCAAGTAGCAGCGACGGCGGTAGCAACGTGTCATGAAGTTAAGACTGTAGCCATGCAAGCAAGTCTAAAGGCAGATGGAGCCAAACAGGCAGCCGATGATGCCAAGGATATTGCAGAACAAGCAAAAGAGTTATCAGAAGGTGCGACATCTTCTGTTACAGAACTCACAAAAACAGCCTCACAAGTACAAGCGGGAGTAGAGACAGCATTAACAGCTTCAAGAGAAGCCAAATCACAATCAGAGGCAGTTGTAAGCACGTCAGAAGAGGCGAAAGGTTTAGCGGAAAAAGCGAATACGGCATCTACAGAGGCGCAAAAGGCATCAGAACAGGCATTAAGAGAAGCGACTTCTGCGAAAACAACAGCGGGCGGGGCATCTAGTATAGCCAATGATGCGAAAGGGATTGCTGAGGCAGCTAAAACATTATCAGAAGAAGCAAAACGGTTGGCAGCAGCATCACAGGAGACAGCAGAAACAGCAAAGGCTAAAGCCGAAAGTGTAGAGGCAGTTGCGAATGAAGCAAAATCTACAGCGACTACAGCATTAACAGAAGCAAGAGAAGCTAAGAGTACGGCATCTGAGGCGAAGGGTTTGGCGGAGGAAGCGAAAAGCGCCGTTGATAAGGCGACAGGGAAAGTAGAGCAAGCTGTAAAAGAGGCTAGCGATGCGAAATCTAAAGCAGAAAATTTAGAGACTGTTGCGACTGAGGCGAAATCCACGAGTGAACAAGCAAGTCAAACCGCCTCTAGTGCAAAAAGCTTATCAGAAGAAGCAAAAGAAGAAGCAAGGAGCGCCAAAGCGACAGCCTTAGAAGCCAAAAGTGCGTTGGATAGTGCACAGACGAAAGCCGAGCAAGCGCAACAGAGTGCAACAGAAGCAACACGAATAGCCAACGAAGCGAAGGTAGCAGCAGAAGCATCGGTGCGTTCAGGAGAAACGGCAGGTGAAGCGAGTGTGGAGGCGTTGAAGGGTATAGCTACAGCAGCAAAGAGTAAAGCGGAAGCAGCAGAGAAGGTAGCAGAAGAAACGAAAGGTGCTTTGGATGGTCTAAAACAAGTAGCAGGTAGTGCGAAGTCTATAGCCGAAGAGGCAAAGAAGGTAGCTGATGGTGCACAAAAGAAGGCATCACAGGTAGAGACAGTAGCGGGTGAAGCTGAAAAGATAGCAAAAGAAGCCAAACAGACAGCAGGTTATGCTAACCATGAGGCGGCACAAGCGCGCAGTGAGGTAGAAAAGGCAAAAAGTACAGCTCATGAAGGATGGAGTAATGCCAATAAAGCGCAGGAAGTAGCAGGTGACGCTAAGACTATAGCAAGTTTAGCGCGGATGTATTCAGACGAAGCCAAGAAAAAAGCCGAAGCAGCAGACAACAAAGCTCATGAAGCGTGGAGTAATTCCCACAGCGCGAATGAAACAGCGAAGGACGCCAAGGTTATAGCAAGATTAGCGGAAACAGCAGGTGAAGAAGCCAAGAAAATAGCGGAGAAAGCCAATGACTACGCGTATGAAGCTAAGGGTGAAGTAGAGAAAGCCAAGGAAATAGCTAATAGTGCAAAATATGCAGCAGGAGAGGCGCAAAAGGCAGCTGAAACAGCGGGTAAAAAAGCCGCGTCTTTAGAAGCAGCCGCAGAAGAAGCACAAAAAATAGCTAAAGAAGCCAAACAGACAGCAGGTTATGCTAACCATGATGCGGAGCAAGCGCGTAGTGAGGTGGAAAAAGTAAAAAGCACAGCGAATGAAGCGTGGAGTAAAGCTTACGACGCGAATGAAGCAGCCAATAACGCTAAGACTATAGCAAGATTAGCAGAAATGGCAGGTGAAGAAGCCAAGAAAATAGCAGAGAAAGCCGATGACCGAGCGTATGAAGCCAAGAATGAAGTAGAAAAAGCCAAGGAAATAGCGAGTAATGCAAAATATATAGCAGGAGAGGCGCAGAGGGCAGCCGAAACAGCGGGTAAGAAAGCCGCGTCTTTAGAAGAAGAAGCGGAAGAGGCACAAAAAATAGCCAAGGAAGCCAAGGAGTCTGCTGGTTATGCAAGACATGATGCGACGCAAGCGCGTAGTGAGGTGGAAAATGCAAAAAGCACAGCGAATGCAGCGTGGAATAAAGCCCACAAAGCGAATGAAACAGCAGATAGTGCTAAGCTTACAGCAAGTTTAGCAGAAACGGCAGGCGAAGAAGCCAAGAAAAAAGCCGAGGCGGCAGATTCACAAGCCTATCAAGCCAAGAGCGAAGCCGAAAAAGCCAAGGAAGTAGCCGATAGAGCGAAAAGGACAGCAGAAGAAGCCAAAACAACCGCCGATACAATGAAGAAAGAGCTTAGTGGTATCAAGAGTTCTCTGGAAACAGCGACAACAGCTCATACAGTAGCTTCACAGGCAAAAGCGCTAGCGGAAGAGGTAAACAATTTACTGAAACAGTCCAATTTAACGGTTCTTTCAATTTCCACGCCGTTTCTTATTGCAACAGGGAAAAAACAACTCACATTGAAGAAAGGAACGCGTATAACCTTGGCATTAGGCAATGATACTTTGGTTGCAAGTTATACGGAAGATACAATAATAAACGTTTCTTCTATTTCGGCGGGGAAGGATTATTATGTTTATTTGGTTTCTGATGGAAGACAGTCTCATAAATTTGTTTTATCAGAAAACTCTACGTATCCAAGGAATTACACAGTGAGTAATTCGCGAAAGATAGGAGGGTTTCATACGCTTTGTGCGGATGTTGGTACGATTTCCGGTCATCCATTGTCTGGTTATAGAGCAGGGGATATTTTACCCAATTCAGTTTGGTGTCTCAATCACCGTCCGCATAGTTCACCAGAAGGTATGGTTTATGACCCCTCTACAGATCTTTGGGTTGATATTTATCTTCAGTCAGGGACGGGTGAAAATACGAAATCAATGTATCGTACCAATATAACAACAAACCGTAATTATACCGAACATGTAACAGATATGGCGCGTGTTAAAAAATCTTTACTGAGTGATGAAGCGTTTGCTTCTGCTATGTATGGAAGCAATGAAAAGACACATATTGTTGGCAAGAAAGAACCAACCTCTAAGGTTTCAGGTGGATATAAGGATACGGCGAATCGTCGAATGATCTCGCATATCGGTTGTGAGGATGGTTGCGGTTATGTTTGGCAATTTTTATCGGGCACGTTTCCTATACCCATAAGCCGTACGCAAAATACGTTTGAAATGAGAGCATTTTTAGGGGGTGGTAGCTGGAGTAATACAACGGATAATGGGCGTTTTACTCGAGCCACCATGATCGTCAATGGTGGAAATGAACAAGTTGCGGCGCGTGGATGTAGCCATACGCGTCATTTTGTTTAGGAGGGAGAGATGATAGAATATCCAGAACATTTAAATAGCAAGCAAGATTATCTGAACATGCTTTCTTTTGACAAAGTTGAAACAGTAAGAAGGCTAGGGAATCTTTTAACAACACGTTTTTATTGGGTTTTTGTTAAAGAGCTTGGAGAGGGAGAAGAGGGGATTGAAGATGACACGCATAAGGTTTGTCTAACAACAACCATGCCGTTTGATTCAAATGGTGATTTTGTAGAAAAGCGTTGTCAGTATGAATTACAGGAAAGCGACTATGCGCCGCTCTTTCAACTTGGCTTTCGTGTTGAAGAAGTCGAGCAGCTGATCAAAGAGCATAGCCAATAGAGATCATAAGAAAACATTTTTATGCCGCCTCACTTTTGTGGGGCTTTTTTTATGGAGCGTCAGATGAGAAAGATATCGCAAGAAGGATTAGAGCTTATCAAACAATGGGAAGGTTTGCGTTTAGAGGCATATCGAGATACGGCATGTGTCTGGACGATTGGTTATGGTCACACCAGCAATGCGGGTCACCCCCTTGTCAAAAAAGGCATGTGTATTAGCCAAAAGCAAGCAGAAGAAATCCTTTGTGAAGACTTAAAGCAATTTGAGCAGACGGTAGAGGAATCGGTGACGGTTTCGTTAACGGATTGCCAATTCGCGGCATTGGTCTCATTTTGCTATAATGTAGGAACAGCTGCTTTTCGCAAGTCAACCTTATTGAAGAAGCTTAATCAAGGGGATTATGAAGCCGTACCCTTAGAATTACAGAAATGGAATAAGGTCGGTGGGAAGCCTCTTGCGGGTTTAGCCAACCGTCGAGCAGCAGAAGCGGGATTATGGGTAAAAGGGGCTTATGTTTCTTCGAATTATCAAAGGGTAGAAACGAAAACAGCAAGCGGTCTTTTAAAGATAGAAGCACTTGCCCCGATTATAGGGTCTTGTTCGGGGTTTGGAGGCTTGTTGGTTGGCAATGGTCCGGTGCAATGGGCTTTAGCAGGTATCATGGTTTTAGCGGCTGTAACGGGCATAGTGATTGTCGCCAAGCGGTTTGGGGAGCAACGCTTATGATTTTTTGGCTAAAGAAATATTCTCTTATGTTTACAGCGGCTTTAGCCGTTTTTTTTATGGCTTTAGCCAAGGCATTTCAGCTTGGCAAGCAAAGCGAACGGCAAAAGCAAACAGAGAATGCTTTAAAGACAGCAACAACCCGTCTTGAGGTAGAAAATGAAGTTAATCGAAAAAGTGATGCTGGTGTGCGCTCTGAACTTTCTCGTTGGGTGCGCGGCAAATAGGTCTGTTTCTTGTGGTGGCTGGTTGCCCATTTATTTGGATAATAAGGATGTTGCGGTCATCAGTTCCAACCTTGCAAGAGATATTTTGAAGCATAACAAGCAGGGAGCCCATTTATGTGGTTGGAAAGATGGTCAAGAAACGAAGCAGCAAAGATAAAGATCTTACAGAAACAGAACAACAGCTCCTTCACGAGATGATAGAGACCTATCAAGGCTTAAAGATGATGTCACGCTTTATGAAGTGGATTGCCTTCATTCTCTTTATGTTTATTATCGATTTTTCCCGTTGCGTGGACGCCATAGAGAATAGCTTCTCACATCTTAAAAGATGGATAACAAAAAGTTAGAACTCACAAAATCTTTCCTTTAAAACATGACGAAACAAGAATTTACACAAACATTGTTTGCGTGGATGGGTGGTAAACACTATCTGCGTAAGAAAATTATACCGATTTTAAATAATATTGACCACGAAACCTATGTTGAACCGTTTTTAGGCTCTGGTGTTATTTTCCTAAATAAAAGACCAGCAAAATATTCTGTCATTAATGATTTGAATGGAGAGATCACGAATCTGTTTCAATGCGTTCAAAATGACTTTGATGATTTAGCTAAACGATTGGAGTGGTTTGTTTGTTCAAGACAGTTGTTTTTTGAACTTGCGGCGATTGAACCAGAAAGCCTTTCCAAAGTTGAAAGAGCCGCCCGTTTTTTGTTTCTCCAACGTTGTGTGATGTATGGGAAAAAAGATTATGTCTCTTTTAGTTTTGGAAGGAAAAAGCCTATAGCATTTAATCCCGAAAAGCTGTTATCAAGGATGAGACGTGTTAGACAGAAGCTTCTTGATACAACAATCTTAAATTTGTCGTGGGAACGGGTTATCGAGCTATTTGATGCACCCGACAGTTTATTTTACCTAGACCCGCCTTATCTTGTAAAGAAGAAGTGTTACAGCTCTGGGAATTTTGTTGAAGATGATTTTGTGAGTATGGCAAAAGTTCTCAAAAGCATACAAGGCAAATTTGTCTTGAGTCTGAATGATTGTGATGCGGTTCGAGAGATTTTTAAGGATTTTGACTTTTTAGAATTAGAGACCCTTTGGACCTCTGGTTTTGCTAAAAAACCACCCCGAAAAGAACTCTTGATTCGTAATAATTAGAGAGACGTGTTGCAAAATCCTATTCCCTCACTTTTATTTACGCGTCCCTCACTGTAAAAAATATATGGAAAATCAATAAATTATTTTGGATAAAAAAGAGTATGGTGCCCAAAAGAGGACTCGAACCTCCACGCCTTACGGCACGGGTACCTGAAACCTGCGCGTCTACCAATTCCGCCATTTGGGCTTATAAAATTCATCTAAGCGCATGAAGCAACTCTGTCAATAAAATTATAGAATTTATTTTTTCAGCTTAAAACGATAGCATTGAACTTTTGAGGGAGATCATGATTTTAGAAGTTTAAGGTGTGAGGACTGTCTTTGATAAAATTGTTGAATCCGGATTAAATGTGTAAATAATAGGAATGCCGGTCGCTAATTCTTGAGATATAATTTCCTCACCGGAGAGACCTTCAAGCGCCATAATAAGAGCACGAAGAGAATTTCCATGTGCTGCGATCAAAACAGTTTGGGAGCGCAAAATATAAGGCTGGATATGGTAAAGATAATAAGGCCAGATGCGTGCACCGGTATCGCGTAGGCTTTCCCCATTCGGCGGCGCAATCGTATAGGAGCGGCGCCACATTTGCACTTTCTCCTGCCCCCATTGTTGGCGTACTTCATCTTTATTTAAACCAGAAAGATCACCATAATTACGTTCATTTAATGCGGGATTTTTTATCACTTCTAAATCTGATTGTCCCATTTGCTCTAAAATGTGCTGAGCGGTTTTTTGAGCTCGCTGTAAGGCAGATGTATAAGCGATATCAAACCTCAAACCATATTCTTTCAGTTTTTTTCCTGCTGCTATCGCTTCTGCATGACCTTTTTCTGTTAAATCGGGATCTTTCCAACCGGTAAAAAGGTTTTTGAGATTCCATTCACTTTGTCCATGACGAATTAGTGTAAGTATGCGTCCCATTATAAATTGCCTCTATTCTATTGATTGTTTAAAATTCATCGTTCAATCCCAAAACATCGAACATTGAATAAAGACCGCTTTCATGATTTTGTGCCCATAAAGCTGCTTTTAATGCGCCATTGGCAAAGATAGAGCGTTCTTGCGCTGTATGTGAAAGAACAATGCGCTCATTGGAACCAGCAAAAATGACACTGTGTTCTCCAACAACTGTCCCACCACGTGAACAGGAAAAGCCAATGGCGCCTTTTTTGCGTTTACCTATATGACCATTGCGTTCATTGACACACACATTTTTAAGCATAACATTGCGGCCTTCAGCTGCTGCTTGGCCAAGAAGAAGGGCTGTTCCAGAAGGAGCATCAACTTTGTTAGCGTGATGCATTTCATAAACTTCGATATCAAAATCATCGGCTTCTAATGCTTTAGCGGCTTTCTTTACAAGGTTGGCTAAAAGATTTATTCCAAGGCTCATATTTCCGGATTTGACAATAGTTGTATATTTCGCAAAATCTGCAATTTTTTCTTCTTCTGTTTTGCTAAATCCTGTGGTGCCAATAATATGGACAAGGCTTTTTTGAGCAGCGTAGTTAGCATAAAGAATACTGGCTTCTGGTTGTGAAAAATCTAAAATACCTTCTGTATTAGAAAAGGCATTTTCGGGATTGTCAGTGATACTAATCCCAAGAGAATCTGAACCAATTAAGGCACTGGCATCTTTTCCTACAAACGGTGAGCCTTTACGTACAAGAACAGCACAAAGCTCTACATCTTTCCTCTGCTGGATTGCTGTAATGAGTTCACGTCCCATTCTTCCATTTGCACCAACAACTGTAAGGCGCATTTTTATCTCCTTATGATACTTTACTGTGCAGTATAGGCAAATTCTTGCCTTCTTTCCAATGGTTCTTTTTCTTTATAGAAATTTTTTCCTTCTTTAATTTATCTTGTTGTGCTGTAAAACACTGTTGTTTAGAGCAAGTGATATAAGATCTACAAATTTAAATAGAGATGTTTTTCGTTAGAGTGTGAGATGAATATTCTTAAGTAAGGTTTGCTTATGAAACCTTATGAAGATTGTGTATTACTTTACGCTTTTTTTTCGTTCTTTAAAGGGGAGCGTTCTTCATGCAAAATAAGATCTCCCAAACAAAATAGACCTATGTTGTCAATTCATGCGCTTTTCTTAAAGAAATATTTATCAATTCTTCTAAACTTATTTTATGATAGTGCTCGTGAGTGGTATCACGAGAGAATATCCATGAATAATATAAAATCTATTCTGCGCCACTATCTTTATGCTTCATAAATAGAGCAAATCAACATTATCATACGTTTTGTTAGCCTTTAATGTTTTAACTTAGTCATTTTCACTCATCAATTCCATTTGTGACGCATAAGAAAACGATTATTTATCATTGTATATCAATACGTTATCCATAAATAAAATCACGTAAAAAGGGGTAAAAACAAGGGGCTAACAAGAAGTTGGATTATTTACACACGAGAGTTGGGCGGATTCTTCATCTTTTAGGAAAGTCAGTTGAAAAAATTGTTATGTTGTAAAAACGCATGATGAGGCTTTGTTTATTATAAAGAAAATAGGATATATATTATGCAATGCGTTTTTTCATATATTGGGGAGAATGGAGTATAACATGCGTTAAGTATTGTTATTTTATTTGCCTAGCTTCTAATGATGCTACAGCTCTTGTATTTAAAGAGAGTCTTTAAAATCCTTTCTTAAGTATTTCTTATCCCTGTGCTGATCTTTTTTGTGACACGATAAGAAAGTGATTTTTGTGATTCAATTATAATGGGTTTTATTCTCTGTTTAATACGATCATAAATCAATGTATTATTATATTGTTTATACGCATGCATAAAAATTCATAAACCTATAAATATCCTTTAGATAAAATATCACTTTTATTTTTGTTTGTGAGAGAAGGCTAGAAATCAAGATCTGCATAGTGAGCACTTGCAACAATTCCGCGGACGCGATCTGTTAAAAGAGAACGAAAAGAAGGGCGTGATTTAATTCTCATATACCAGTCTTTGGCAGCAGGAGATTGTTCCCAGTCAATTTCCCCTAGAAAGTCAAGTACAGAAATAGAGGCTGCTGCTGCTAGATCTGCATAGGACAAGGCAGAACCGACTAAGCTATCGCGAGAGGCACAGAGCCAATTGAGATAGTTCATATGTGGTAAAATATTGGCACGTGCATTGCGTAAAATTTGTGAATTAGGAGCACCACCGCCAATGGCAAGTGGCATTTCACGTTTATGGATTCGTTCTCGTACGATATGGCGCGTTGCTTCATTTTCGAATTTATTTAAGAACCAGTCATTGAGACGGCGTACTTCCGCACGATCTAAAGGATTTTCTGGAAAGAGCTTATTTTCTTGTCGTAAACTTCCATGTGTTTCGTCTAAATATTCGCAGATAACAAGAGGACCTGATAATGGAACCTCGTGTTCATCGAGAAAAACAGGAACATGACCAGCGGGATTGAGGGCTAGAAATTCGTGTCTTCTTGCCCATTCATATTCTTCAATCAGTTGAGTGGTTACACCATATTCCCCAAGAATGAGGCGTATGAAGCGCGAGGCAGAGGATAGGGGAGAGTGAAAAAGTGTCAGCATAATTTACACTATCAAATAGAGTTGAAGAGAATTCTTTCAAGTAATCATTTTTATAAAGATGCTTGACTAGAAGTACAAGATCATTAGTAGTTGCTAGTAATTATAATTAATAAATTGTTAATGACTAGGAATTGTTCTCTTATGCGATGGTTTGCAAAATGGCAGCACGTAATTCTTCTAAACCGATAGCTTTTTCTGAAGAGGTTACAAGAAGCTCAGGATAAGCTGCTGGGCGTTTAAGAAGCTTTGTTTGTGTGCTCATAATTAATTTTTCCAAAGCATTTGATTTGATTTTATCGCTTTTTGTCAAAACAATGTGATAAGAAACAGCTGCTTTATCAAGGAGAGCAAGAACACCTTCATCATTATTTTTGATTCCGTGCCGTGAATCAATCAAGATATATACACGTTTTAACG
The DNA here is from genome assembly GCF_042197245.1 of Bartonella sp. AA18HLJMS. NCBI lineage: Bacteria > Pseudomonadati > Pseudomonadota > Alphaproteobacteria > Hyphomicrobiales > Bartonellaceae > Bartonella > Bartonella sp. AA18HLJMS. The sequence goes on from NZ_JBHIRP010000015.1 coordinate 26,205, forward strand.
TTGTGCGCCCCCGTAAATAGCTAAAAATCAAATTTGTCCACGCATCAACAAGATTTTTAGGAGCAGCAGCAAAACCATAACCAGGCATATCTACTAATGCTAGAGGGGGAAGGTCTCCTAGTTGCCCACTGAATCCATCGGGGACAAAATAATTAAGCTCTTGAGTCCGTCCTGGTGTATTTGAGGTACGTGCTAAGCTTTTTTGTTGGACGAGTGCGTTGATTAAAGATGATTTTCCAACATTGGAACGACCTGCAAATGCAATTTCTGGTGGTCCTTCAGGGGGGAGAAAGCGTATTTCTGGTACACCACGAATAAAAATCCAATTGCGAGAAAAAATTCCAGAAAGGGAAGAATCTCTTGTCATTCATGCACTTCTTTTTTGGGTGATCTTCTCCAGATGGCTTTCAGATTATCAAAAAGCTCAATTTTAACTCCTTGGCGCTTCATCATGATACCTTGCTGAATGATTGATAATATATTGTTCCATGCCCAATAGATGACGAGACCAACAGGGAAAGAGGCGAGCATAAAAGTAAAGACAACAGGCATCCATGTGAATATCATCGCTTGGGTTTGGTCTTGAGGAGCAGGATTCATACGCATTTGTAAAAACATCGTTATTCCCATAATCAAAGGCCATGCACCAATCATAAGAAATGTTGGCGTTGTATATGGCAAGAGACCAAACAAGTTAAAAAGAGAAGTTGGATCGGGTGCCGCTAAATCTTTAATCCAGCCAAAGAAAGGGGCATGGCGCATTTCAATAGTGATATAGAGAACTTTATAAAGAGCAAAGAATATTGGGAATTGAACCAACATTGGCCAACAGCCTGCAAGGGGATTTATTTTTTCGGTTTTATATAGATCTATTATTGCCTTTTGTTGTTTGGTTTGGTCATCGGGATACTTTTCTTTTATTTCTAGCAACCGCGGTTGTAAAAGCTTCATGCGTGCCATAGATTTATAAGATTTATTGGCTAGAGGGAAAAGAAGAGTTTTTAAGAGAACTGTGACAAGAAGGATGGCGATACCAAAATTCCCTGTTTGTTTATAAAGAATATCAATGAGGGAAAACATTGGTTTGGTGATGAAATCAAACCAGCCCCAATCAATTAAAAGAGCAAACTTTTTTATTTTTAGGTCATTTTGATAATTATTAATAATTTCAACTTGTTTTGCACCAGCAAAAAGACGATTTGTAACAGTTTTTGTTTCATTTGGGGCAATCGTTAAAAGCGACCCTAGCAAGTCAGACTGATAATGCGTTTGCAAACGATCAAAATAAATAAAACGGCTTGTATATTCTTTATTTTGCGGGGGAATAACTGCTACAGCCCAATATTTATCGGTAATACCAATCCAACCTCCTGTTACTTTGGAAAAAGTCATGCTTTTTTGCCCATTATCAGGATTTGGGTCAAGCTCTGCTAAGGTTTTATATTTTTCAGTTTTGAGCGAATCTCCTGCAATACCTATCATACCTTCATGAAGTAAATAGGTTGCATTTGTATGTTCTGGTGGTGCAGCACGTGCAACGCGGGCATAGGACGAGAGATGTATTGGTTGATCACTTTCATTGCTGATAGAATCCTCAATGGTAAACATGAAATGATTATCAACAGAAAGGGTCCGCCGGAAGATTTGTCCCTGTCCATTATTATAAATTAAAGTGATGGGTGTTGAAGGAGTCAGGATTGTATTGTTTCCCTCTATTTGCCATTTTGTATCCGATTGTGGCAAGGCTTTTGCTGGCAAAGACGCACTTGCAAAACCAAATTCAGCAAGGTAGGTTGTTTTGAAACCTTTAGGATTTAGCAAATCGATTTCCGGTGATTTTTTATCGACTGTTAAACGATATTTTTTGAGGTGAAGATCATCAAATTGTGCACCAACAAGATTAATAGAGCCTTCCAGTTCATTGGTTTTGATCGCAATACGCTCTGTTTTGTCCAATACAGCTTTCCGGATTTCAGGTGTCATGGGCTGTTCGATGATAGATGTAGCTTGATACGTTGAGGTATCATCAGAAAAATCTGTCGTGGTAGTAGAAAGGGCTGATTGTTGTTTTGACAATTGCTGTGCGATGACTTGTTGTTTTTGTAACTTTGCTTGTTTGGGAGCAACATGAAGAAATTGCCATGCGATGAGCACTACGAAAGATAAGCCAATAGCGATAAAGAAATTGCGATTATATTCCATCCGTACACCCTTGTTGTTGTTGCTGATGTTTAATTTTTGGTTTTATTCGCCGATTTAATTCACTAATCAAGGATGTAAAAGGTGCATGTAACACATCACGGTACGCTACAATGACATAGTCTGTTCCTGCTTCCATGTGGTTTGTTACACCAACTCTCACGGCCTCACGCAAGCGCCTTTTGATACGATTACGTTTCACAGCGTTACCGTTTTTACGGGTAACAGTGAAGCCTACACGTGCAAAAAGAGAATCTTTTCTTTCTGTTGTTTGTTCACGAGATTTAACTTCGAGCAAAAATAAAGGACCACGTCGTTTTTCTCCTGTACGGACAGCCAAAAAGTCTGCTCTTTTGCGAATACGGCAGGGATGTTTTTTCTTCATAAAAGAATATTTCGCAATTTCATTAAATGCCTGCAAGCAGACATTGTAGGTTCATAATAAAAGTTTCACAACGAAGAAACGATGAGCAATCCTCAACGGTTGTGAAAATTTAAATGGTTAAGCAGAAAGCCGCTTACGTCCACGAGCACGTCTTGCAGCAATAACTTTACGTCCTCCAGCTGTGGCCATGCGTGCACGAAACCCATGGCGGCGTTTACGGACAAGTTTAGAGGGTTGGTAAGTACGTTTCATTTATTTAAATACCGCGGAGTGCGGCCCTTCTTAATCTTCGTTTTATGAGTAGTTATGCGCGAGATAAACAATTTTATCCTATCATATGGCTGTTAACCCATAAGGAAAAATATAAAAAAAGTCAATCTTAGATTGTTTTTCTCTCTCTTGAAAGAATACAAAACACCTTATAACTATCTGTAACGCTTTTTACAATACTGTAGGAGTGTTAGAAAATAACGATTGAATCTACAGAACATAAATGGCTAGGGCCTTAAATAATTAAAGAAGGTGTGACTAATTACTGCTATGCTCAATTTAAAATATCCTTTAAGATTAAGAGTTTTTTTCAGTTTTTATTTTTACAAAATTTTTATCAGAATATTCATTAAAGTGGTTGTAACACAAACGTGATTGATAGGATTTTATAGCAGATTTTATGTTTGAGCTTCTTTATTTTAAGGATGGTTTCATATTTTTAAAGAGATAAGAGATGTATACTTTATAATGCTGAGTAAAGTAGAAAATTATCAAGTGATGAACAAAATTATCAGGTGATGAACCTTGTAAGTATTTTTCGTTCTTATGCTTATATTTGCTAGTATTTTTATAGAGAGGAAAGAACATGGATCTTATCACAAGTGAGGCTGTCCGCAACGTATTACGTACAATCAAAGGACCAGATCTTGAAAGCGATATTGTGTCGTTGGGTCTTCTTTCAGAAATATTGATTGCTGATGGTAAGGTTTTCTTTTCCATTACAGTTCCTGATGGAGGTGTGCAAAAATGGGAATCATTGCGTCGTTCTGCTGAAAAGGTGGTATGTGCTTTGGAGGGAGTGAAATCTGCTGTTGTTACACTTACAGCAGAAAAAATAACAAAGACAGCACCTAGTCGGAGAGCCAATCTCTTACCGATCAAAATGCCCATAGAAGGTGTGAGGCATGTGATTGCTGTTGCTTCTGGAAAAGGAGGGGTCGGGAAATCTACGATGGCAATAAATATCGCCTTAGCTTTACAAGATTCTGGTTTCAAGACGGGGGTGATGGATGCTGATATTTATGGTCCTTCGTTGCCACGTTTGACAGGACTTGTTAATCAAAAACCACAGCTTATTGGAGAAAAAAAGCTTCAACCTCTTGAAAAATTTGGACTGAAATTGATGTCGATGGGATTTTTGGTGGAGGAAGAAAAGCCGGTGGTCTGGCGCGGTCCTATGGTTATGGCAGCTGTAACGCAATTGTTACGAGATGTTGTATGGGGCCCTTTGGACGTTTTAGTCGTTGATATGCCGCCCGGTACAGGGGATGCACAATTAACGCTTGCCCAACAGGTACAATTAACAGGTGCGTTGGTTGTTTCTACGCCCCAAGATCTTGCTTTAGTGGATGCGCGTAAAGCAATAGAAATGTTCATGAAAGTTAATGTTCCTATTCTAGGACTCATTGAGAATATGAGTTATTTTATCGCTCCTGATACGGGAAAACGCTATGATATTTTTGGCTATGGTGGTGCACGGGCAGAAGCGGAACGTCGAGAACTCCCTTTCTTAGGGGAAATACCGCTTGATGCAGCTTTACGATTTTCTTCAGATGAGGGAATCCCTATTTTTGTTGCTAAGCCTAGTGAAGAGCATGCTAAACTATATCGTAAAATTGTTGATCAAATAAAAAATCAACTCTTTTGAATGGGGGGGTGTTTAAGAGAGTTTATTAAAACACAATCATGAAAGACATAAAAATAGTCGCTTCTTTGTAAGAGGAAGTTTTAATGTGTGAATGGAATATATAGGTTAAATAAACAAAAAATTATTCATGCGTTTGGATAACCTGAAGGGGAACAAAATTGAAGAGCTAGAGCCGTGAGGTAGAAAAAATATTGGACTTGAGGCAAAAAGAAGAAGACCGACAATAAAAATAATTTAGAAAAATTGTAAAAGGTTGTAAAAAATATTTTAAAAATCATTTTTTGATACGAGTTTTTTTGATATAAATCTTAAAATTTCTTTTTAGAAGCATTCATTTTTTGCAAAGTAGCTTCAAGAGCCATTGTTAAAGCATTCCTTCCCCCTTGTTGAGAAAAGTAATTTGACAAAAATTCATTTGTTCCACCCTTTGTTGAAAACTCTTTTTCAAGCAGTGAAAAATCGAGAGATACAGAACGATCCGTTGCTATAGTTTTACGCATTTCATCTGTAAGATTTCCAAACATCATGGTAAGGAATTCTGCTGATTGTTGTTTTTTTAACCCTTGTGTTATAAACCATTGATGGGCAGTTTCTATAAAATTAAAATATACTCCCATAAGTGAACCAGCTGTCATAAAAAGATTAAACTGCTCTTCCTTATCCAGCACCAATGTGCCCCCCAATGCATCAAATAAAGTGCGTAAAAAGGGATGATTGGGATAGATTGGTGTCAAATTTTTGCATTCTGCAACAAAAGGTAATGGAACAGCACGATAAACTTTATGATTAATCCACTCTTCTATTTCTGCTGCTTTTACCATAGCAAGTACGGAAATAACCAGCTGTTCTGGACGAAAACGAAGAGAGCACAAAACGTCTTCTGCAATTTGGTTGGGCAAGCAAAGAAAAACACAATCACTAACATCGAGCAACGCTTGGTTATTTTCAGCAATCATAACTTTATCATAAGTACGTGAAAGGCGCTTTGCTGTTTGTGCATTGCGAGGCGAAACAATAATGGAAGAAACATCAAAGTTGCTTGTCATTAAGCCATTCACCATTGAAGCACTGATTGTACCCGTTCCCAAAAAGCCAAGTCTCATTATCTATTTCTCAGTTTCATATTTTAAAAGGAATTTCAATCAACATCTCAGGTGTTTTAACTAACATAAACGCTAATTGAAGAAGCAACACATAACATAGCAAGAATAATCAAAACCAAATAGATTTTGGGCTTGTCAAAGAGAACGGCAAAAGCAGAAAACCAACCAACAACAGCTGCGGCTAATGCAAATAAAAAACCTGGTTTATTCATAAGCACAATATGCATTGCCATTAACCCACCAATAATTAGCGCTCCAAAAATGATGAGCAAACCTGTTGCAAACTTTTCATAATCATCCATATTTCGCTCCTTATAGCGCTCAATTATTACACACTTTTTAACGCATATGCACATAAAAACGAAATGTTTTTTATTGAATATGGTTAAAACGGGGAGGCCTTTTATTGATCAGATGTAAAAAATGCAGGGATATGCTGTGGCCAACGCCAAGGTAAAATTGCAATTAAATCAAAGCGTACAGACAAAAGGGCATAATCTTTTTGCCGTGCGAGCCAAATATCGGCAGCTGCCTCAATTCGCTTTTCATTCATTCGGGAAACCGCTTCCATTGCTTCAGCCAACGTTGAACGTGCTTTAACTTCAACGATTAACACAAGATTTCCGCGTCGTGCAATTAAATCAATTTCTCCACATTTTGTTTTAAAACGCCTTTCGGCAATGTGAAACCCTTTGCAACGTAGCCACCAAGCTGCCAATTTTTCTGCACGAATCCCTCGATAAAAAGACTTTTGTCTGCGTTTTTTTTGTATTATTTTACGCATTTTTTAAAAAGATTAATCGCTGAAAAAGTTCTTGCTTTTTTAAACCGGTTTTTTTTGCAACAAAAGCTGCCGCTTGAGCAGCAGAATGTATCCGTGCGCGTTCTAATAGCATTTCATCAATTTCTTGATCACTTATCACATTTAAAGAAGAAGATGATTCTCCAATAAGTACAACAATTTCCCCACGAATATGTGCTTGTTTTCTGTAATTTTCTAACAAATTTCCCAAATTGGAAACATCTACTGTTTCAAACTTTTTTGTTAATTCACGACAAATGGCAGCAGGTCGATTAGCCGAAAAAAGTGTGACCATATCCTGTAAAGTTTCAACAAGACGATGCGGTGATTCATAAAAAATCAAAGTTGCTGGAATCTCTTTTAATTGTTCCAACCGTTTTCGGCGCTGTAGCTTTCGTGCACTCAAAAAACCTGCAAAAAAAAAGCTATCCGTAGGAAGCCCTGTCGGTATAAGAGCGGCTAAAAGAGCGGATGCTCCAGGAATAGGAATAATTTTATGACCAGCTTTACGGGCCTCTTCTACCAATCGAAATCCAGGATCAGAAATAAGTGGTGTTCCGGCATCTGAAACAAGTGCTACTGTTTTGTTTTCTGCTAAAGCCGCTAAGAGCTTCGGACCCGCTTTTTGCGCATTATATTCATGATAGAGAAAAGGTTTTTTTTGAATGCCGTAACGTTCCAACAAAACACGTGTTACTCGCGTATCCTCACACGCTAAAATATCAATTCCTGCAAGCACTTGCAAAGCACGAAGCGTAATATCTGCAAGATTTCCGATAGGTGTTGCCACAAGATAAAGCCCTGATTCTATAACGGGTGCAGAATAAGCATGCGCACCTATAAAATATGCTTTTTCACACATGCTCTTTTCTTTTCATTAAATTCTCCTCACCACAAGATTTTTATCCATACTCATAAGCCATTTTGGCTCATTTTTTACCAGCACATTTTTTATCATTACAAAGGCTTACCTTACTCGAATAATCGATTACACTACAATAAGATAATTTCATATTTAACGTCTTAATTTAACATTATTATCTATTTTGATCCGCGTTATTTTTTCCAGTAAAACAAATTCCAAATGTAACCAATATTCTATCAGCCCCATGATTTTCTATAAAGTTTTTCCTTCGAGAACCAAAAAACAACTTTACTCATGTTATAATCTCATGCTTCTTTGTGCTCTTTGAAAAGCTAAGCTTTTTAGATTATTTCCATAACGCCGATTTTTCAAATATATCTATTGATATCCAAACTGTTTTTCTGAGCAAATGTAAACAGCCCCTTTTGAAACACATACAGTTAACTGGCAGCTGACTGTATTGTTATTGATCAAATATAAGCTCTTATCAGCAAAATACTTTATTTTTTCATATTCTCTACAGCTTTAACAGTATAATGAGTACCTTAGAAAAGTTTAAGGCTAAATTTTATCTTAAAGATTTGATTTATAATGGAAAATTTATTATTTTGCCTATTAATTAGGAGCTTTAAATATCGTAACATTATCTCAGCTCTTCTTATAGCCAATTAATCAAAATCATTTTTGTGCATCTTGAAACCTCCTTAAAACAAAGATTATCGCCTCATTGGAGATCGCAGAGAAAATAATGCTGTTAGCTTGTACTTTTTATTTCATAAATATGGAACTGTTCGTTCACAGGATTGCGTTATATCTTTTTCGAATAGTGTCGCAAAATTATTGTTTGATATGAGAGCTATCTCTTAAAAACAAGCCCATGACTGAACAACACAAGTCTGCTTTAATTTTGGATACCTTATTTTTTCTGAAGGATATGCTCCCATAAAAAAACGTAAGTAATAAAAGCGGGGACAATACGTTATCTCTTCTTTTTAGAGGATATTGTGATGCTTTTGAAAGTTTTAAAACCGAATGGACAGATGATAGTAAAGAGGAAAACAGTTTTTTCCTTTCAGATTTGATGTTCTTGCTAAATGAAGCTGTATTTTCGTTTCAGAGATTACTCAAATAGAATATGCAATATTTTTGCTCTAGCTACAAAAGCTGGAACGGCGTGCAGAGCTTTCATTCACCTTAATCTTTCTTTTAAATATACCACTTGTGTTCAATTTGGATGTTGATTTACAAGCAATAGCGAAAGCACAAGCTTTATAAAAAAACAACTCTATAAAACGCGTCATAGAGTGGTCATGAAAGCTATTTTGTTTTTTATCAGGTGTTTTGCTAATAGCGATAGTCTCCATGGCTTGGCATCTGCTTATTTTTACGGTATTTGTACACATTCATTGCAGTATATTGGTAAAGGGCAGTATATTGGTAAAGGTTAGATGCAAGGCGATTATCTTTAATGCAAAAATAAAAGGTTAATGTGAGATTAAAGATTTTGTCGTGTCATTATCAGTAGAAACATTATAAAGGGCTTGAACGAGCATGCTCTTTATCTCTTTATCTCACGATGTTTTTTCTACATTCATTCGTGGTTTTCTTGAGTGAGCATTACTTGGCAAAGTGTAGGAGAAAAAATAAATGTGAAGCGCATCTTCAGGGGGCTCTTGGCTAGTTAAAACGATTGATGTTTCTTATGAGAGGGCTAAAAGCATTTTGGATCATATGGGAGAGGGGGTAACGTAGAACGGGCTTATTTTCCTTCAGGTTTTCGAGAACCGCGGCTGTTCCTTTATCGCAGAATTGTCAAGAATATATTTATTATTGTTTTGTCATTTAAATAAAAAAATTTTGATAAAAATATGTTATGTTTTTCTATTGAAAAAATTCATACGGTGAAGAGAGTATTTTATATGAGAATAGAGTTCTTTTTACATTGTGAAAGAACGTATGCAGGAAGGTGATTGATAGATTTCTGATCTGAGGGAAATATTTTTATCCATTGCGTTTTGTATATTTCAATTTTAGGAAAATGAACAATGATTATACATTGGGGAATTACATATTGGGATAGAAGGGGCCCTCATTGCCTTGCGGACAGATCCAAGTGATATTTTGGTTTGGATCTTTGATATCGCATGTTTTACAATGTATGCAATTTGAAGCGTTTATCATATAAGTCAGATGATCATTATCCTCTAGCCACTCGTAGACAGCGGCGGGACAATAGCGTGTAGAGGGTCCTCCATAGATTGCATATTCAGAGTCCTTTTGCTTTTTTAATGAGGCTATTTTTAAATGACAAGGTTGATTTTCTTCATGATGCGTATTGGAAAGGGCAACACTTGAAAGGCGATCAAAGGTTACAACGCCATCTGGTTTTGGGTAAGAAATGGGTTGAAATTTTTCTGCTGGTTCAAGGCATGCATAATCTTCCTTTCCGTGGGAGAGTGTTTTAAATAAGGAAAATCCGAACAGTTGTTGCCACCACATATCAAAACCAGCAAGTTTAATTCCATATTTTGTCCCATATTTTGCCCAGAGCGGTTTGGCATTTCGCACTTTATAAAGATCTTTGCCAATGAGCCCTTTTCGCCACTGTTCTTCGATTTCTTTAACCTCATCATGGGCACGCCCTTGTGCAAGAGCGGTAGCCATGTTATCGGCAGCTAATATGCCAGATAAGATGGCATTGTGTGATCCTTTGATACGAGGAACATTGACAAATCCAGCAGAGCAGCCAATAAGCGCCCCACCAGGAAAGGTGAGTTTTGGTACAGATTGCCAACCTCCTTCGCTGATAACACGTGCACCATAGGAAAGACGTTTTGCGCCTTTAAAGATTTTATAGAGTTTTGGATGTGTTTTAAAACGTTGAAATTCTTCAAAGGGAGAAAGATAAGGATTTTTGTAATCTAAGTGCACAACAAAACCGACAGAAATGATATTGTTTTCTTGGTGATAAATAAAGCCACCGCCACCGGTATTATTGTCTAAGGGCCAACCAGTGAAATGTTGTACTAAACCGCATTGGTGTTTGTTGGGGGCAATTTCCCAGAGCTCCTTGAGACCAAGACCAAATTTTTGTGGTTCTCGATTTTTGCTAAGATTAAAATGTTGTATCAGTTGTTTTGCAATTGAGCCGCGTGCTCCTTCCGCAATCAGAGTATATTTTGCCAATAAAGCCATCCCAGGCATATAATTTTTTCCAGGAGTTCCATCTTTGTTAAGCCCCATATCACCGGTGAGAACACCAATGATAGCTCCGTTATCTTTTTGGATGATGGGTTCTGTTGCTGCAAAACCAGGATAGATTTCAACACCCAACGCTTCAGCTTTTTTGCTTAGCCAGCGGCAGACGCTCCCAAGCGAAACGATATAACATCCGTTATTTGATAAGATTTTAGGGTGCAAAATATTGGGAAATATTGTGGACTTTTGAGGCTTTAGAAAAAAAAATTGGTCCTGTGTGACAGGGGTTGTAAAGGGATGGTCGTTATCATTTCGCCATTCTGGTAAGAGTGTATCGATACCAATGGGGTCAACAACTGCGCCAGAGAGAATATGTGCACCAACTTCGGTCCCTTTTTCAACAATTGTGACAGAAAGCTCAGGATTAATTTGTTTAAAACGAATTGCGGCAGAAAGCCCTGCTGGTCCTGCTCCGACAATGACTATGTCAAACTCCATACTTTCACGTTGGTCATGCAGAAGTGCTTTCATGGCTTATAAAGCTTTCTCCAATTCTGGAATAATTTGGTGGAGATCACCTACAAGGGTGTAATCGGCAATTTGCATGATGGGAGCTTCTTCATCTTTATTAATGGCAACAATAATTTGTGCATCCATTATACCGGCTACATGCTGGATTGCACCGGAAATGCCAACGGCGATATAAAGTTCAGGGGCAACGACTTTTCCTGTTTGTCCAATTTGCCAATCATTGGGAGCATAGCCTGCATCCACTGCTGCGCGGCTGGCACCTAAAGCAGCATTTAATTTGTTTGCAAGAGGAAGAAGCAGGGCCATAAATTTCTCTTGAGAACCAAGACCACGCCCGCCTGATATAATAACACGTGCTGAGGTGAGCTCAGGACGATCACTTTTGTTTGTTTCTGCTTTTACGAAAGAAGAAAGATTTGGATTGGAAGCTGGTGTTATTGTTTTAATGGGAGCAGAATTATTTTGGGAAGGCGTTGGGGTGAAAGAAGCGGTGCGAACTGTTATAATCTTTTTATAATCATTGGTGCGTACAGTTTCAAATGCATTACCTGCATAAATTGGTCGTTTGAAGGTGTTGGGTGAAAGAATGGCGGTAATATCTGAAATTTGCATAAGATCAAGAAGAGCTGCTACGCGCGGCATCACATTTTTCCCAGTACTGCTGGATGCTGCCATGATCACATCATAATCCTTTGCTAACATGAGAATTGTATCTGCCATAGGCTCGGCAAGTTGATGGGCTAAATAGTCTGCTTTTGCAATAAGAACTTGCCGCACACCATTAAGTTTAGCACTATTTTCCGCTATCGTTTGGATTTTTTCTCCGCAAACCAGAATATCGATATCATTACTGAGTACGCGTGCAGCGGTGAGTACTTTTGCTGTTTCTTCTGTATTATGATCGGCCAATAAAAGAATTGCCATAAGTTTTTGCCCTTTTATGTGAGTGTTGCTTTTACTCTAGTGGTGAGAATATTAAATGCAGTTCTTCTGTTTTAAGGCTCTGACAAGTTCTACTACATTTGCCACTTTTATACCGGATTGACGGGGTTTTGGCTCTTCAACGCTTAAAATTGTTAAGCGTGCTTTCGTATCGACGCCAAGATCAGTAAGAGATTTTTGTTCAATGATTTTCTTTTTTGCTTTCATGATATTGGGGAGAGAGGTGTAACGCGGTTCATTGAGCCGTAGATCGGCGGTCATAACCATGGGAAGGGGAAGACAAAGGGTTTGTGTTCCATTATCAACTTCACGAGTAACTGTAGCATGCCCATTTTCTATGTTAAGATGTGAGGCAAAAGTTGCTTGTCCCCACCCAAGAAGAGCAGCGAGCATTTGTCCTGTTTGGTTGCTATCGTCATCAATTGCTTGTTTTCCTAAAAAGACCATGTCGGGTTTTTCTTCATCAACAATGGTTTTGAGAATCTTAGCAATTGCTAAGGGTTCAAGTGTTTGATCCGTTGTGACAAGAAGTGCGCGATCAGCTCCCATTGCAAGTCCTGTTCGTAGAGTTTCTTGAGCTGCTTCTGGGCCAATTGAAACAAGAAGAACTTCTGAAATTTTACCGGATTCTTTTTGGCGAATGGCCTCCTCCACGGCTATCTCATCAAAAGGATTCATAGACATTTTTACGTGAGAAAGATCAACGCCTGTACTATCCGGTTTGACGCGTATCTTGATGTTATAATCAACAACACGTTTGACAGCGACAATTATCTTCATAATGATCCTCTTTGTTTGTATGTTACAAGTTTATAGCAATACTCATAAGAAACCAAATTGTTTAGAATGAAGTCTCAATTTATAACTTGTGTTCTCTTTCGTATAAGCTTTTTTATGTTTACTTGTACTTTCTCGTCGTTATTTTCAATCTTCATATTTTTGCATTGCCATAATTGCCTTATTTGCTTGAATAAAAAGTAAAAAAATCAATCTGTCTTGTGAGAATATTCTTTTTTAGTTTCTTATGCTTTATTTATGATGGTGCAATAGGTCCTTTATGCAATGAAAAATTAAGTGAAAAAGATAAAAATGGGGGAATGATTTTGCTCTTCAAATCTTGAAGACAGAAAAATTAAAGATCTTTCTTTCAAATATTTTAGATAAAGATTGGGGAAAATATTTCTAACAAAAAAGTTTTTGGGAGTTCTTAAAGCTCTATTTACTAAAATAGAGCACACTTTCTCATCATTTGTTGCGATTCTTTTCAAAAAGGTTAATGAGGGGTAGGCGTTTGTGAATACGAAGGGTCATACGATCGACCAAGCGACCAAACAGGTTAGGAACGATAAAGTCTTTTCTTTTGTTGAACAGAAAGAGAGAATGGATACTTCTGTAGAAGTAACGATGTCGGATATTGCTCAAAAATTACGCACCGTTTATGCGCAAATGCAAATGAAGCATTCGCCTCGTTCTTTAATGCAGCAGAGTTCTGTAGAAGAGCATTTTAAATCTTACTTAGATGATATTAGTCGGGCCATTTTGGCTGAACATTATATACGACGTCAAAGAGAAAAAAAGCTTTTCCAGTCTTTAGAGCAGATTAAAACAATTGTTCAAAGTTTGCAGAGTGAAAAAAAAAGCTTAGAAGAAGCAGCGGTAACACGACGGGTGTCTCGTTCAAAATCACCTGATTCTGTTGTACAAAAACTTGCTCACATGGAATGTGAGGGAAATCAAGAATGCTTATTACTTCAAAAGGTGCAAAATTATTCGAAAGAAAACAGCATAATTTCACTCCAAACAAATGTTGAAAATACGTTGCAGCAAGAAAATAGAAGCCCTTTGCCCAGTGATGCTCTGCAATCTTCTTTTAAAAAGGTTGAGGGAGTAGTGAAGCATGCTGTGATAAAAGAAAAGGGGATGATGGGTGCTCAGGCATCTAATCATTGCATTGAGAATGATTTTTCTTCTTTAAGGACGCAGTCTCGGGAACATGTGTCGTTTTTATCTTATTTGCTAAAAAAAGGTGTTCTTTGTTTTTTAACCGTTGCATTTGTGGTAGCGATAACGTTATGTTTTTATAGCTTTTTAAAAGGAGCTCGTTTTTTTTAATTTTTATGATGTTGATGTTAATAGATGTGAAATGTATTGCGCATTCGTGTTTGTGCGGAAGCTATAGCAACTAAAATTATCCTTTTAAACACGCAACAGAGATTATTGGAAAAGAGGATAATTGGAGAAGGATTCTCTAATTGTAAAAAAACCTCAAATTATCTTGAAGGTTCTGTAAGTGAGTATTTATTTACCAATTGCTGAAATGTCACTCAATATGCTGATCTTGATTGGTATGGGAGTCGTTGCTGGTTTTTTTTCAGGACTTTTTGGAATCGGTGGTGGGTTTCTCATCACGCCGTTATTGATTTTTTATAATATTCCTCCTGCTATTGCTGTTGGAACAGGTGCCAACCAGATGATTGCGTCATCTGTAACAGGAGCAATTACACATTTTAGAAGACGTACGCTCGATATTAAACTTGGTATTCTTTTGGCGCTTGGAGGAGGGATTGGTTCTTTAATCGGGATTCAGGTTTTCTCTGTTTTGAAAAAGTTAGGTCAATTAGATTTAATGATTTCGCTTCTTTATGTGATTCTTCTTGGAAGTGTAGGAAGCTTGATGATCGTTGAAAGTTGGTATGATATGATGCGCAAGCGTAAGGTAGGAAAAGCCAATATTCGTCTTGCTGGTCGACATAACTGGATTCATCGCTTACCCTTAAAAATGCGTTTTCGGACATCTATGATATATGTTAGCATTATTCCAGTTTTAGGGATTGGTCTCATCGTGGGGTTGTTGTCTTCTATTATGGGAATTGGTGGGGGGTTCTTTATGATCCCAGCATTGATTTATCTTCTGCGTGTTCCAACCAGTGTGGTGATTGGGACTTCACTTTTTCAGATTACATTTGTGTCTTCTTTCACGACAGTTTTGCAAAGTATGACTAATCAGTCCGTTGATATTGTCTTGGCTTTTTTGTTAATGCTTGGAGGAAGTATTGGTGCGCAATATGGAACACGGGTTGGACGGAAGTTAAAGGCTGAACAATTGCGTATGGCACTTGCATTTTTAGTGTTGATTGTGTGTATGCGTCTTGCTTTTCAATTATTTATACGCCCTGATAATCTTTTCTCTCTGGATATTCTTATGAGATAAAAATGGGTAGATTATTTTCTTTATACATCATTACAGGTTGCTTTTGTTTTATTTCTTTTTCTACATGGTCACATGTTGGGACGCCAGCTACATTCATTGATCAAGTTGACCACGAAACTGTCCAAATTATTGTAACAACGAATACGATTACTGTGGATGCAAATTTTGCTGGTCGTGATCTTTATATTGCTGGTGTTTTAGAAAATATTGATCCGTTATATTCTCGACAGAACCGTTATGATATTGTTGTAAGCTTGGAGGGACAAGATCGGACAATGGTGATGCGAGAAAAAAAACGCAATGCCGGTGTATGGGTCAATACAGATTCTCTTATTTTTAAAAAGGTTCCTCTTTTTTACTCTATGGTCACAACACGTGAAATTGACGATATTACGAGCATTGAAGATTATAAACGCTTAGGGTTAGGATTACTCTATTTGCCATTGCAGACGGATGAACAAGATCAGAAAAAAATACAAATCTTTCGCGATGAACTTATAAAATTGCAAAAAGCTAAAAGCCTTTATTATGAGGAAGTGGGTGGGGTTCGTTTTGGTTCTGACACACTTTTCACAGCGCATTTTCGTTTGCCAGCAAATATCCCAGTTGGACATTATAAAGTTCGTGCTTATCTTTTTCGTGATGGACAGTTTATTGATAGTGCAACAACGACTCTTGAAATTGTTAAAGCACATATCACCTATACAATTTTTTATGCAGCGCACAAGTATCGTTTTTTATACGGTATTGTTGCAGTGATTATTGCTATTACTACAGGATTTTTGTGTCGTTTGATTTTTCGAAAAGATTAACGCAAGGAAAATGTTAAGGCTTTTATTTTTTATGAAAAATTCGTAAGATAAGAAAAATAGGCACAACAACAATAGCTCCTGTCATAGTTATATGGAAGAAATTTGTAAGCGTTATAAATCCTGCTTCCCATAGTGATTGAAAAAAATCGACTATTTTTTGTATGAGGTTTCGAGGTGTCCATCCCAAAAAATTCATTACGATACCAATGAAGAATGAAAGGATAAGCAATTTTAGACTAACGCGGCGTGATTTTCCTCCAAGAAACGCATGAAAAGAATCTAATAATTTTTTTTTTCGCTTCATTTTAATATACTTTCAAAGATCGTGTTTTTTATTGTATTATCATGGTACAGCGATGTTATTATCATAAAGGAAAAACATTTTTTTATTTTTTCTTACTTTTTGAGTTTATCACCTTAGTCTGGTTAACGGTGCTGGTTTTTGAAATATACACATGTTTTATTGCATTTTTTGCGATATTTTCATGGCGCTTCTTTTATTAAATGAAGGGATATCCTTTCGTCTCGAGAATTTGTAGAGAAATTTTATAACGTTTCAGCATTTCTTATCAGAGTGAGAGTTCTAGTATATTGAAGATTTTGTAACGAACTTATTATTGTCGTGTATAGAAATAATATTTCAAGACAGTTTACTTAAAAAAAGACTATCTATTCTAATAAGGGTGTGCTTATATAGGTATTATATTTAGATATTTCAACCTTAGTGCATTGAAAAGATCTTTTTTTCTGAAAAAATGTAAGCAATGAATTGAGTGTTGTTAAAGGAGCAAAGATATTAAAAATACGATGTGAAAAAAAGTTTTGTTATGTGTGGGTGCGTAAAGGAATATCAGGGGGAGCCTATGCTCCTTTTATTTAGAAATAAAATATAATTTAAAAGCTGTTATTTGGCAGAGGATTATGGAAAAATTCAAAATTCCTCTTGTAGGGGGAGGAGATCATGTCGGTTGATGGGTGAATTTTCCTGTTTTGTTAAAATGTCAAATTGTTAGTAGAGCTCTTTGTTATTAAGGCGCTTAAGCTAACAAAGAAGAGTCTTTTGATGGCATAAAAAGGCGAGAGGAAAGAAGAGACAAGCTTACCCGACAAAAGAGAGAAAATAGTGGTTTTATAGTCTTCAATCGTAGGCGTTATGACATCATGAATAGGCTCTGTTATGGGGAGCATTCATTGTATGTCAGAGTGTTTGTTGTTGCATGTTTTGGTTTGTCTTGGCTTGTAGCCATGGGTAGAAGTCCGTGGTTGGTAAGTGGTGTTGTTTGAAGGTTTTAATAATACTTTGTTTGAGGCGCTTATGGATCATCTAACCTTATTATTAAGCATGTGCTTGTTGTGTGGGAAATTTATATAGTAAACTTTAAAAGGAAAAGTCTATGAACTTGAAGAAAAAAATATTACAAAATAGCAGCTCTCTTGTTTCTGCTCTTATGGCATTGGCGATGGTTGCACAACAAGTTTCAGCAAAAACACCCGCTGATACCCTTGTGATGGCTTGGAATCTTGATGCAATTAGTACATTTGATCCCGCACAACTTAATGATGTTTATGGAAGTGAAATTGTTCGCAATGTTTGTGATAATTTGGTCAGTACTGCGACAAATGATCCTGCTAAAATGGTTCCCGCTTTAGCAACACATTGGGATGTTTCAGGTGATGATCACAGTACGGTGATTACT
>NZ_JBHIRP010000016.1:0-28004 GCF_042197245.1 Bartonella sp. AA18HLJMS
ATAGCAAAACAACGCCATGGTCCGACAGGAATCGTTCCCCTTGCCTTTCAATCCGATTTTACACGCTTTAGTGATTTGGAAAAATAGGAGCAGAAAAATGCGTTAAAGAGAGCTTTAAATACCCTTTGAAAAGCATTTGAAGACCCTTTGAGAACCCCTTAAAAACTCTTTGAGAAAAAATAAATTGGTACAAAACCTAGTGGCAAAATATACAAAACCCGCTGGCAAGCTACAGTCAAAATATACAAAACCTGCTGGCAAGCTACATACAAACTGGCTGGGGAACTTGGATTCGAACCAAGATTGACGGAGTCAGAGTCCGCTGTTCTACCATTAAACTATTCCCCAATAAGCCAATTTTACCATTTCTAGCAGATTCTATAGTGTAGGCAAGTGCAAAAAATCTTTAGATTATCGATAATAAAGAGCGATAGGGATATCATTATAATCCCAGTAGGGGCGTCCTCGATATTTTAGCATATAGCAATAAGCGAGTAAAAACATACAAATAGAACACACCGCGAACGGAGGCATCATAAACTCTTTTTGGAATATTCCCTAATATAGGTGTATCATGTCAGGCAGTTACTACTAAATCATGGAGAATTTATGAGTAATATCCCTACTTATCCTGTTACCCCAAACCTACAGTTGGTATACGTCTCAAACATAGAGTATTCTACGGCTTTTTACAAATTCATCTTCAAGAAAGAACCTGTGTTTACCTCGCCACGCTATGTTGCATTTGCTTCTTCGGGGGATGCTCTCTTTGCTCTCTGGTCTGGGGGCGATACGCCTGAGGCAAATGCACCTCGTTTTTCAGAAATCGGCATTATGTTGCCTACTGGAGAGGACGTAGATAAGCTCTATGCGGAATGGAAAGAGCAAACCACTGTTGAGATAAATGTTTTGAAGGAACCGTATACTGATGTATTTGGACGTATCTTCCTAATCAAAGATCCAGACGGACATATTATTCGTGTTTGTCCACTGGATTAAAAAGCTTGAGATCTGATCTTTAATTGTCTGAATTATAATACCTGAATTATAATAATTGTCTGTTTCCAAAACCTATAAGCTATGCAAGCTAAGAGGCTTACTTACGACGCGTGGCTTATCCGTTCGGTGCTGTTCCACTATATTCAGCCCCACAACCTGCCTGTTTCCACAGGCGGTCTAATTGGCTTGGACATCAGTCGGCGTTATTGCATGGCCAGCGATCAGTACTTGTAAAATCATAGAAGCTATCCCTCATCGCACTTATATTGAGTCTTTTATTGGAATGGGAGGAATATTCTTTACAAGGAAATTGATATCTTTATGAAGTTAAAAAGGCATTGTACATAAAAACTAATAAAATCAATATATTAAGTACAATTATTTTATATGAATCCACTTAAGAAGCCCTACTTTTATGCATGTTTGAATTGATCATTTTTTATATAAGATTGCCATGGATGTATAGACTATAAAAAGCAAATCATGATGCAAATACTATAACGCATAGGTGCATTCAAATGAAATGAAAAGCGGTTATCATTCATAACAGTTCATAAATTTTATGATACGTTTTTATTATAGCACAAATCACATTGTTTTAAATTTCAGTCGTTTGGAATTATCGATAACATAAATTGTATACGTTTAAGAATGGATGTGTTTTGCTCTTTATTTGAGTGTAACCTTAAAAGGAATAATCGTTTGAAACTATCATAAGCTTATAGATTTAGTTCATAAAGATTGCATAAAAGGATTTAAAGACAAGATCATTTTTAAAAACACTTACTAAAAAGTTAGTAAATGATAGGCAGGCATTATATAGATACTATCATCACAATATAGAATGAAAATCACAATGTTATGTCTTATGAAATTGAAAGCCTTTTAATGATATAACGCAAGCAAGTGAGAAAAAACATTTAAAAGTTACAGTTTAAAAATATGAAACCAAATGAGTGCTCCCCAAATTTTGGAGGCACCTATTGAAAAAAATGAGGCAGCAAAATTCAAAACCATTGTAACATCTAAGGTATGGGATTTTATTCAATTTTGAGTCAAAAGCTATAATGTTTAAAGATGGCTATTCTAAAGATAACGCCTCCAAAATTGGATTGGTTAATTTTGCCAACTCAAATTTGAGCTGGTTAATTTGCAAAGAAGTTACATTTGAGTGCAAAATGAAAAGATACTTATGAAAGCCTTATTGAGAAGACATTCATTTAAGATGCATTTTCTTTTGATTGGATTGATAAAGTTACCAAGCGTTTATAGGCTCTATAATGCTAATGAATGATATAAAAATCATAGCTGTCATTTACGTTTCTTTTGATAAGTTTTCATATTTCTAAATAGAGCACTTGCAATATGATACGTTTTGTATATATGAATTTATTACTCCATTGTGGATGATTCATTTGAATCTTATAATCAATATCTGAAAGCCGCGTCATATCATTTGGCTCGGCTTTCTTTTTTGAATTCTCTCTTTAGATAGGTTTATAGCTATTAGATAAGGCTTTCCCATAAACAGAGCCAGATATACGTGTATTACTATGGAAAGGATTTATTTGCGAGAGGATTACCAGACAATGTTTGCTTTGCTTGCGCAAGAGAAAAATTCTTCTCTCTCAATGATGTGTCTCAGATCCGAAAAATCTTTAGCCAATTTAAGATAAAAGAGGTTGGCACATCTTATACATGTGGTTCAAAGAATCCGCACCGGCTCAAGAGCTTATCATCTCAAATTGCAATTTTTAGAGGAAGAGAAAATATGCATTAAAGGGATTTTAAATAACCCTTGAAAGTTTTTGAAGATCCTTTGAAAAAAATAAATTGATGCAAAATCTGCTTTCAAATTATACAAAACCCGATGACAAGCTACAATCATTAAATACGGGCTGGGGAACTTGGATTCGAACCAAGATTGACGAAGTCAAAGTCCGCTGTTCTACCATTAAACTATTCTCCAATAAGCCAATTTTACTATCCCTAGTAGATTCTATAGTGCATGCAAGCGCAAAAAATCTTTATGATTATCGATAATAAAGAGCGATAGGGATGTCATTAATTGTTTTGATTTGAATATCGACATCATAAATGTCTTTAAGAATTTCTGGTTGCATAATTTCTTTTGGAGTCCCACAATAGGCCGCTTTCCCATTTTTCAATGCAACAATCATATCTGAGTAAGATGAGGCAAAATTAATATCGTGCATAACAATAAGAATGGTTTTTTTCAATTCATCAGCTGTGCGGCGTAATTGCTTCATCATAGAAACCGCATGTTTCATATCCAGATTATTTAATGGTTCATCTAAAAGAAGATAATCAGTGTCTTGGCAGATAACCATGGCTATAAAAGCGCGTTGACGCTGACCGCCAGAAAGTTCATCTAAAAAACGGTCTTTTAAATCTTGTAAGCCGAGATAGCGTAGCGCACTGTCGATAAATTGTTTATCTTCATGTGTATACCAGCCTTTTGAATAAGGATAGCGTCCGAAACTTACTAAATCGTACACGGTTAAGCGAAAAGACAAAGGATTTTCTTGACGCAGAATTGAGAGTTTTTGAGCCAAAATATCGTGGGGCATTTTATCAATATTAAAGCCGTCGATATGAATTGTACCATTATGGTGTGGCAAAAGACGTCTTATCAGCATTAAAAGAGTTGACTTTCCTGAACCATTGGGGCCAATCAGAGAAATAATCCCCCCTTTTGGAAGATGAAGGCATAAATTATCGATAATCAATCGTGTTCCGTAAGCCTTGGAAAGATGATTGATCTCAATCATTTTAGTTTTCCCTTCATCAGTAACATTAAGAAAACAATTCCCCCACAAAACTCAATGATAAAACTTAAACGCCCTGCCATATGAAAAATTTGTTCTAAAATAAATTGTCCCCCCACCAGACAAATAATAGCCAATAATATTGCAATTGGAACAACAATACTGTGTTTTGCTTGAGGAGAAAGTTCATAGGAAAGGTTGGCAACTAACAGTCCAAAAAAGGTGACGGGGCCTACTAATGCGGTGGAAATGGATACGAGAATGGAAACAAAAATAAGGACAGCTGTCGCACTTTTGTGGTAATTAACGCCAAGATTAAGAGCATTTTCACGTCCCAAAGCCAAAATATCAAGAAGATGACGGGAATGCCATCCAATCAGACTCACAATGAAGACAATGATTGTGGCAAAGCTTATTAATGGTGTATTGAATTTATTAAAATTTGCAAACATAATATCGGTTAAATTCATCATTTGGTCTGGATTTAGTTGCAATTGCATAAACATCCGTAAACTGAAAAAAAATCCGCCTAAAACAACACCGATTAAAAGCGTCAAATGAAGTCCTTTTAGGCTTCCTGAAAAGAGCCAGCGAAAAAGGCTTATTGAAAAAAGGATAAGAATGAGGGCTTCAAGAACAAGCTGTCCTTCTTCATTCAAAAAGGGCAAAGAAAGAGAGCCTACAAAATACATTAGGGCAGTCTTTATTAAAATATAAAGCTGATCAAATCCCATAATTGAAGGAGTAAGAAGACGGTTATTAACGATTGTTTGAAATAAAACCGTGGAAACGCTTATTGCATAGGCAATAAGAAGTAGAGAGGAAAGTTTTGTAAGACGAAATTTCCATGTATAAACATTGATATTCCACGTCATGTAAAGACTAATGACAGTGCATGCTATGATGATAAGTGTTGTTAGTACACATATTGTTTTTCTTCTTCTATCCAAGACGCTTTCTCCAGCGTAAAAGCAGTATCATAAAAATAAAACTACCGATTACACCCATTATGGTGCTGATGGGAATTTCAAGAGAGGGATGAATGATTCGTCCTAAAAGATCACAAATCAAGACCAATCCTGCACCGCTGATGGCCACCCAAGGAGCGGTATAGCGCATATTATCTCCCATGAAACTTGAAACAATATTTGGAATAATCAACCCAACAAAAGGAATACGGCCAATGGTACAGACAACAACAGCAGTGATTGAGGCGACAATAAAAAGACCAAAAAACATGACAACACGATAATTCAATCCAAGGTTATTGGTTAAATCTTCTCCCAAACTTGCAACCGTAAAGCGATCAGCAGTACAATAGGCCAGAATACAAAGGGGAAGAGATAGCCATAAGAGTTCATATTTTCCTTCAAGAACCATCGAAAAACTGCCAAATAAGTAAGCTTGAAGAGAAGGAAGTAACATTTCATAATCTGCAATGGCATTGGTTAAAGAGCCAATAATATAGCTTAGCATAATCCCTGTAAGGGGTACAATGAGAGCAGATTTTAGAGGAATGCGTCGCAATAAAAACATAAAAAGTAAAGTGCCTACCATGGCAAAAATTGTCGCAACGACCATTTTTCCTAAAACAGGAATATCGGGCCAAAAAATCATAATAAAAAGAATGCCAAGGGAAGCAGATTCAATGGTTCCAGTGGTTGATGGTTCGACAAAGCGATTGCGTGTTAATAGTTGCATAATCATGCCTGAAAGTGCAAGTGCTGCGCCTACTAAAAGGATTGCAATGGTACGAGGAAGACGTGTTTGCCAAAAAATAAGCCACGCATGGGGATCGGCTGCAAAAAGGTTAGAAGGTGTGACATCAGAATAACCAACAAAAATGCTGAGGATAGACAGGAAAATTAGAAGTGTTATGGTTATCCAGTAATTCTTCACGTTAAATCATTTTCTAACAAAATATACAAAAAGCAAAGACTGCTTAATAAACAACCTCTGCTTTTAAATTTTATTTATATAGCAAGCAAGCTCTTTCGTGCGCTTATTTGCTCTTTGTAAAGGCTTCATTGATCTGCTGTGCGGTTTCAATGAGTGCTGTTAAACCACCATTTGCACGATACCAACTCCAAGAGTCCAAATAAATAATTTGGTTTTGTTTGCTTGCTGTTGTGCGGTGAACAAGCTCATTGTTGAGCAATTGTGCTGCGGATTGTCCTTCCCGTCCAATGGCTGCATCGCGATCAATCACTAACAACCAATCAGGATTGGTTTCAAGAATGAATTCAGGAGAAATGAGTTGTCCATGTTTTTGCACGGTAAGTTTATCGGTTGCAGGGGCAATTCCAAAAGCGGAGTGAAAAATATCGAAACGTGATTTGGGTCCGAAAGCACTGATTTTTCCACCAGAGGTCATGAGTATGAGCCCGGTGCCTTTTCCTTGGGTATTTTTACGGACTTCAGCAAAAGCTTCATTGATTTTTGCAATTTCCTTTTCTGCTTCTTGTGTTTTACCAAAAATTTTTCCAAGGATAGACACATTTCGTTTTATATCTTCAAGAGAATTTTCGTTTTCTACGGTTAGATCAATTGTTGGGGCTATTTTGGATAAGTCTTTATATTTTGCTTGAGTTCTGGAGGAAATAATAATCAAATCGGGTTGAAGAGTGGCAATTTTTTCATAATCTGGCTCAAAAACGGTTCCAATTCTTTCATATTTTGCATCGTCAAATTGTTGCAGATAGGAAGGTTTTTTTCCTTCAGGAAGGCCGATAACTGCTTGGATACCAAGGCGATTCATATTATCTAGCGAGGCAAGATCAAACACAACAACCTTTTGCGGAGAAGTGGGAACAGAAGTCGTGCCTGAAACATGATCAATTGTTATATTTGTCTGGGTACTCGTATTTGCAATACTCGTATGCGTCCACAAAATCGTTGCAAAACTAATTGCAACCAGTAAAACAGAAGTCATCCATTTCATATATTTTATCATCGTGATTTTATCCTTTTATCTAATATTACAAGGGTTTGTGCACTTAAAAACTTAACTTTGGTATTTTTATGCACAAAATGACGCACTGATAAATAACACTATGTTGTAAAGTTGACTAACATATGTTACAAACCGTTCACTTACCTCATTTTCACTTAATTCTAGTGTTTTTGCAACATTATTTAGAAAGTTTGACATATGATCAATGTATTTAAAAAGCGTACACGTTTGTATGCACTGACAACAAGTGCTTTCTTCTTTTTGCAAGGTGTAGATGTTTCTATGGGGAGTGGTTGGTTCTCATTCTCTTCGCCTGTATTATCTCCATTTGCGTCATTTGTTCCTAATTCAATTACATCATCTGTCTCTAATGCAATCGCTGAAAAGGTAGTTTCACTTGCATTGGATACAGTTAAAACATCTGTCGCTGACTCAATCTCTTCTATCTCTTCTATAGTTCCAACGCCTGAATCTCTAGTTACAGGACTATCTTCAGCATTTCAATATTTAGAAGTACTCATTGAACCTAGATCAGAAGCAAAGGGTTCATTGCCTAGAGCGTACGTTTCTATAAGACAACTTCCTGGTTCACGAATACCTCTTTTTGCGCTTTTTCCTAAAAACGATATAGATATGTGTGAAGATAGTTCTGGTGAGTCAGAGCGTGGATCCATTATATGTGTAGACGGTGGAGAACATACAATAAAAGGAGGTAAGATTCGTGTAAAAAAATACGGTGATAATGCTGTGTTTGCAGTGGGTCGTCTTGTTATAGATAATGCGAATGGTTCGCGTTCTAGCGTTGTAACGGGAGGTG
The DNA here is from genome assembly GCF_042197245.1 of Bartonella sp. AA18HLJMS. Classification (NCBI taxonomy): domain Bacteria; kingdom Pseudomonadati; phylum Pseudomonadota; class Alphaproteobacteria; order Hyphomicrobiales; family Bartonellaceae; genus Bartonella; species Bartonella sp. AA18HLJMS. Next base: position 7,559 of record NZ_JBHIRP010000016.1, read on the forward strand.
CAGGTTCCAGAACTGCCAGAACTGCCAGAACTGTTAATAGTCTTGTAGGAGGGAATACCTCCGGACGTGTAAGTGTTGTTGACTCTTCGCGTTCTGGCGTTGTAAGGGGACCTTTATCCAAAACTGTAAATATTGCTAAGGCGACAAGTGTAAAGGTAGAAGGTGTATCTATCGTTGGTGTAGATCCTAAAAGCTTTAATGCTCAAACTGCTGTTATGGGGTTTGGGAGTGCTGTATTGTCGTTAGCAGGTGCAAAGGTTGAATTGCTGAAGTCAAATATCGAGAACTTTGTTACTGGTCTTGAGGCTGGGTACAAAGGAAATATTCATATGAAGGGGGGAAGCATCAAAAAAACTTTTTTGGGTGCTACAGCTAGTTTTGAATCGTCTATTTTTTTAGAGGGAACAGATATTAATGTGGAAGTCGTTAATGATAAAGTACCTCTGAATGTAGTTGGTTTACATAGTTCTGGTAGATCTCAAATAACGATGAAATCTGGATCAATTACTTTTGCAAAAGGTGGTGTGGGGATTTTGGCGGAAGACGAAGGATTTGTTACACTAGAAGATGTTAGAATTCATATTGCTGAAAAAGAGAGAAACAATGAGGAATCTCCAGAAGGAACTTTAGGTGGAGAGGCTGCTTCTAGTGTACTGGATCCGAGTGTTGTTTTTTTATTGGAAGATGGTTTTGTTTCTTCTAATCGTGTAATCTTTAACGGTTCTAATGCTATTGTTCTATGGATAAATAGTAATTACGGTATTGAAAATGGTCTCTTTGGTGTCATTAATTTAAGGTCTGGTCCTGGAAAGGTCGATAGTTTTACTGAATTTGTTGAGAATACTTTTGCTGATGACTATGCTAGCATTAGGTCTGCTATCAATTATTCGGTTATTACAGTAAAAGATAGAGGCTCGTATGGTATATATTTTGGTGAAAGTGAACCAGAATTCGAAAAAAGAAGTTTAGAAACGAATAATCAAAGTGAAGAAGGAGAAGAATCAAGTGCTAGAGTTAGAAGAAGTAGTGATGTTGCAGGAGCAACTATAGCTACAGTAACTACTGGAGGTGTTGTAGAAAGCCAAGCATCTTTCTCGGAAGAACCAGAAGTAGATGGGAGGCATATGGTTCTTTTAAGACGTTCTGTTCTCAAGGTTCCAGATGGTGTGGCCATTTATGGTAACGATTCGAGCGGTTCTGTTGCTTTAGGACAAGACACATTAGTTTCTGGTGATCTATTATTGCGTGCTACAGGTTCTTCTAGTTTGAAGGTTTTTGCTCATGATTCTAGTATTGTAGGTTCTGCACGCATTGATAGAACCGCGAGTGCAAACCTTTTTTTATCTCATTATTCAGAATGGCATTTAGCAAAAAGTAAGTATAGTAATGAAGCTTCGGATACAGATTGTATAGATTCTTGTGTTTCGTCTATAGATCTCAAAGATAGTGTTATTGCGTTTTTACGATCTGAAAATAGAGATGGAGGTTATCAAACACTTCGCGTTGGGGATGGGAACGGCACGGTTTACGCTGCTTCTGGAGATTCTTATATTTACTTTAATGCGCGTTTAGTTCCTAATACTTCGGATAGTGATCAAATGTCTGACAGGCTTTTGATTCATGGTGATGTTGCTGGAAAAACGATAGTGCGTGTAAAAGATACTTCAGAAGGAACACAACAAGATGATAAGCAATCTCATAGTATTTCAATTATTCAGGTCTTTGGACAAGCAGAGGCGGATTCTTTTAGGCTAGACGGTGATTATATTACACGAGAAGGGTTGCCTTATAAGTATGTTCTTCGTGCTTATGGTCCAACCATTTCTTCTTCGGAAATACAACCTTTTGATGAGAAATTAATTGCGAGTAGTGGAAATGCGAATAGTAGAAGTGTTTGGGATTTTCGCTTAGAAAATCAATATGTTGTTCCTCGTGTTTCTAATACTGTCACTGACGCTCGTGGAAGAGGAGATAGTGGTGGTTTGGCGGAACCTTCTGTGTCTGGAGAATCTGGAGCTATAATTTCTCCTTCAAGTGTTTCACTTTTGAGATCTGATACAGGTGGTGTACATCAGGAATTTGCATCTATAGGATCGGCGGCTGCATCTGGCGTAAAACCTAGTGGACCTGTTGGGCGTGTTCTTGTATTGGGTCGTTCTGGTGATGGTGATGTTTCTTCTCAGTGTAATGATATACAGAACAATAGCGAAGAGAGTAATGCTGTGGAGAAAGCTCTTTATGCATGCGGTGATGGTAAGACACATACAATAAAAAATCTTATACTGAAAGGGAATGATAAAGTTCAGCATTCTATGCATGCACAGAATGAGAATACAGTTATTAAGTTGGAGAATGCTACAATTATGGGGGGGGGTGATAATGAAAGCAATGTTGATCTTACTGAATTAAAGGCTATGAGTGCTGTTCTTGCAGAAGATAGCGCAGAGGTCGTTTTGGAAAAAAATTCAACAATTCAATCTTCTCTAATTGGTCTTGAAGCGCAAAGGGGCGGAAAGATTACGATGAACGCTGGAACAGTCAATGCGCGTTATGTGGGCGCTTTGGCAGGTTCTGGATCATCTGTTAATTTAAAGGATACGAAAATTAACGTAATGGGGAATTTGGCTGTGACTGGTCTGGCGAGTCAGGTTGGTGAGATAACTATGAATTCTGGAACTATTACTCTGGAAAAGGGAGTAGCAGTAAGGTCAGAATCTGGGGGCAGCGTTAAATTAGACAAAGTGAGAATTATTGCGAAAAAAGGACAGGATAAGTTAGATTCTGTAGATAACTTTGGGCGTGCAGCTTTTCTGTTGATTGATAATGGTTCTGTTGATTTTAAAAATGGGAGTGTTGTGACTGATGCTCATGCTTTGTGGATTGTGAATGGTAGTGGGAATGAGACGACTTCTCCTAGAAAAAAGAGATCATCTGACGTTCGTCCTACTATGAATCACGTAAATATCGAGTCTTCTACTGTTAAAGTGGAAGGTGAAGGAACCTATGGTATATATTTTGATGGTCTAACGCTGAAAGAAGGGAGTGAGAAAACTCGAAGTCAGAATCTAGAAACTGCGCAAACAGGCGTTGCTAAGCGGAGCGCTGTATCCAAACAGGAGAATACACCTATAGGCATAACAGGGACAGTTTCGTTGAAAAAAACTGATTTTGAAGTTGCAAATGGTATAGCTATCTATGGTAATAATTCTGGTGGTCGTGTTTCATTAGAAAATAAAACAACTCTTGCTGGTGACTTGTTATTAAAAGCCGAGAATGATTCGAACATATTGGTTTCAGTTGATAATTCTATTGTTACAGGCGGTGTTCGCGTTGATAAAAATTCTTATGCAAAATTAGACTTGGCTAATAATTCACAGTGGATTCTAAAAAGAAGTGCACAGAGGAATTTGGGGGCTCTAGATTCAGGATGTGTGGATTCATGCATTTCTTCTGTAAGTCTTGTAAATAGTGCTATTGATTTTGCACCTTCGGAATCTGAAGGAAAATATCAGACTCTCCATATTGGAAATGGGAAAGGAACTGTTTATGCGGCACAGGGTAATGCTGTAATTCATCTCAATGCACGTTTAAATCCTCGTGATCGGAGTGATCAGCAAGTCACTGATCGGCTTGTCATTCATGGTGATGTTTCTGGAAAAACAAAAATACATGTACGAGGTGATGCGGGCAATGTAGGAGATGGTAAAGCGAATGCCAAGATTGCTCATACTGTTTCAATTATTCAGGTCTATGGTCAAGCGAAGAAAGACTCTTTCCAACTCGATGGCAATTATGTTGCACTGAGAAACTCACCTTACAAATACACCCTTCGTGCTTATGCTCCAGAAGCGACTTCGAAACAGGAGCATGTTCAGCAGAAATTTGTTAAGGATGGTGGAGAATTTTGGAATTTCCGTTTAGAAAATCAGTATGTTAAGTCTGTTGGATCTGCTGCCCTTCCTGAACAATTTGTAAGGTCTGTTGTTCCACAGGTTCCAACTTATCTCAGCTTGCCTAATAGTGTATTCCACGCTGGTTTGATGGATATTAGCAATCAAAATAAGCAATTGGAGACGTTGCGGATGACTTCTACAGGAATGGTAGAGGTTCGTGAAAATCCCGCTTTATACTTGCGCGGCTATGGTGGAAGTTACCGTTATGCTTCAGATCTGTCCGCACTTGAATATGGTTACGGAAGTGATCTTAGTTATAATGGTGTAGAGGCAGGTGTTTTGCTGCAAACTATTGAAAATGCTGATAGTGCTATATCCTTTGGCGTTATGGGAACTTATGGAAAACTTTCTCTGCAGCCTGTGAATGTTGAGCAAAGCCAGAAGAGTGCATTTGATAAATGGACTGTTACGGTATATGGTAGCATGCAGCATAATGTTGGCTTCTATGTCGACGGTCTTTTATCCTATGGTCTGTTCAAAGGTGATGTTCTCACCCTTGCACGGGGTAAAACAGCAACATTAAAAGGTAATCCTTTGAGTGTTTCTTTAGCTGGTGGTCAGACAATTATGACAGGATATAAGGGCTTTGTCTTTGATCCGCAGGTTCAGGTTGTGTATCAACATCTCCAGTTTAATAAGGCCCGTGATATCGACAATTTTAATATTGAAATGGGTAACCTTAATCAGTGGGTAGCACGTGTTGGTGGACGCTTAACCAAGATTCCTACAGGTTCTGAAGGCGTGAATGCTATTGCTTTCTATGGTAAGCTTTATCTTGCTCATGGTTTTGAAGGAAAACAGTCTGTGCATTTCAATGATGCTTTCAAGTTAGGAGCTTTTGGTTCTTCTCTAGAGGCTGGATTAGGTTTTAATGCCAAATTGTTGCCACAGTTCTCTCTGCATGCTGATATTCTCTATCAACATAAGCTTAATAAGGCTGGTTTTTCGGGAACAAGTTTTTCTGGAGGAGTACGTTATCAGTTTTAATATAAGGTACACTATGTACCTTTTTAGAAAAGGCAGCACATTGTGCTGCCTTTTTTATTTGTAACAACTTGTGTTGTCTTTAAAAGATTTTCGTCTTCTTGATTGAGCAAAAAAACATAGTTTTTTTGTGTATGAGAGCACTTTTCTCCGTTAAAGCGAATTTTCTTAAAATTTATGCTGCTACTGATGCGGTAGAGTGCTTCGCTTTTATCGGCTTTTTAAGCGTTCAGCAGACCGGTATGCGTTACGTGATCCTTTTTGATACTGTATTGATATTATCTAATATAATATTTGATGTTTTCTAAAGCTCGTTTTTGAGAGTTTGTTTTTTACGGATTTAAATCATTGTTTCATTCATCTCTTTGTGGATTAATTTTTAAAGTTCACAAGGCTAGATTGTGTTTTTAATTAATTGCACGCACTGGTTTCATTTTTTCTTTACACGAAATACAGAATGCATTATACACTTATAAATTGTGTTTTGTTGTTATTCTCTTATAGATGGTTTTTAGCGTAGAGCTTTTGCCAAATTTATTGGGATAATTCATTGCACAGTTCAAATAAGCATGAGGCATGTTCTTTTGTTACACTTTTCGTATTTTTGAGGTGTGCAAGGGGGTGTTTTGTAAGTGCTTTTGTTTTTAATGAGAGGGGAAGGAAAGTTTCGAGGGAACTATGATTAAAGTTTTTAGAAATCATGTATGTTTATGTGCTTGTACAACAGCTATCCTCTCTTTGCTTCAAAATGGAAGAGAAGTGTATGCGGCTGCAGAGGGGAAGGATAGTAAACCTTATGTTATAACGGTTACTCCGATCAACGGTATCGGTATTACTTCTGGTCCTTATCTTAGTGGGAGTAACATACACAAGCCTCCCCTTGGTGGAGAGAGTGGGCAGAATAATCATTATACTTCTCATCAGACCCCTGTTGGCAATAACGATGATGGTATTCGTGGGGGGAATGATTATCGTAAGCTTAGTGGAGTGGATGGATGGAATGGACATCAGAAAAATGTAGATAACTCTGTTAAAGATGCAGACTCTGATGGAAGAGGAGTAAATCCTGGGTTTTATTACTATAGTGGATTATATTATATATGCGATAATTGCGGGGAATCTAAAATTGATAATAAATCTTATACAATTACGAACGAAAATGTTTCCAACTATCCTGATGATCCTACTGCTATAACGGTGAAGCGGATAGGGTCCAGAGTTGATGGAGAAAATGTAACTGTTAGCAGTGAAATTTCTGATAAATCTTTTTTGCGTGGTGTGGCTGTATCAGATGACGGAAAGATTGTTTTGAAAAAACCGACGCTTCAAAATACAAAGTTAGCTCTTTTCGCTCATAATGGAATCATTGAGGTAAAGCAGGGGATTATAGAGGACAGTGATAGGGCTGTTGAAGCTGTGGGGAATTCATTGGTTATTTTAGAGGGTGCAAAAGTTAATACGCGTGATGGGAAGGCAAGTCTTTCCAGTTATAGCGGGGCAGATATTTGGGTGGAAGGTGGGGAGGTTAACTTTACCAACAGTCATGGGATTTCTGCGATGTTGGGAGGGAAGGTGATTCTCGATGGTGTCACTCTTACTGGAAAGGGCCACAAAGATAAAAATGATGCGGCTTTTTTAATGGATGAAGGGGGGCGTGTTGAGTTTACAGGGGGGACTATTAAGGTTGAGGGTGCACATGGTATATTATTAGAAAATCCCGTCAAGCCTTTTAGTGTTGTACCAGAACGCTCTGAAACAGAAGCTGAAACTGAAGATGAAGCTGAAGATTTATCGAATAACTTTTATGTGACCGAGGCTAACTTTAAGTCTTCTTCTATTACAGTAAAGGGTGAGGGATCTTATGGTATCTATTTTCAGGGAGAGAAGCCATGGAGCGAAGGTGGAGGTAAAAAAGAAGAGACTTCATTAGAGGAAGAAAAAGCTCCACCACGATTGGAAGTTGTTAATTTGGATACAACAGAGTTTTCTGTTGAAGACGATACCGCTCTTTATGGCAGCAATGTTATTTCTGGTGCGGTGAGTTTGATGAAAAGCACTCTTCGTTCAGGGAATTTTTTATTAAAAGCTGAGAAAGGGGCATCTGTGATCGTTTTGGCTGATGCTTCTACGCTTGAAGGTCGCACACACGTTGATAAAGACTCTAATGCCGAACTTTATTTAGGAGGTCGTTCTACATGGATTTTACAACAACCGCTGCAAAAAGATCAACATGGGGCTGCACATGATTCTTCTATTTCACTCGTTAGTCTTATGGGTGATAGCTCTATTAATTTTAAAAGACACGAATCTTCTTCTGTTGATAATTATCAAACCCTTCGTATTGGAAAGGGAAAGGGTGAGGTTTATAGAGCACAGGGCGGTGCCTCTATTTCTCTTAATACATACCTGAATAGTGGTGGTGCTCTTGATCATCAAAAGACGGATCGTGTTTTAATTCATGGGAATGTTTCGGGAAAAACAAAGCTCCAAGTGCATGGAGTTGCAGGAAGTCCAGGAGGATATACGGGAAAGGGGGGGAATGCTGAAGGTATTTCAATCATTCAGGTTTCTGGACAAGCAAAGCAAGATTCTTTTCAGTTGGAAGGTGGTTATGTAGCCTTAAACGAATTACCTTATCAGTATAAGCTTTATAGTTATGGTCCAGAATCTGAGTTTGGAAAAGCAAGTATGGATCAGAGATTAGTTGAAGGTAACGGGGAATTTTGGGATTTTCGCCTTGAAAGTAGGTCTATAGATTCTGATGTTCAACCTAAACCAGATCCTGCTCCTAAGCCAATTCCGGGACCAGAACCTTCTCCAGAACCAGCTCCGGAGCCTCATCCTCGTCCTAAGCCGGGCGTTAAGGCTGTTGTTCCGCAGGTTCCGACTTATCTCCTTTTGCCTAATGCCTTACGTCATATTGGTTTGATGAATGTTAACAATCAAAATAAGCGGTTAGAAGCTTTGCGAATTACTTCTGGGGGCTTATTAGAAAGTCGTGAAAACCCTCTCTTTTTTGTGAGCGGTTATGGCGGCAATCATCGTTATACTTCAAATCTTTCCACGCTTGAATATGGTTATGGCGGCGAGTTTGATTATAATGCACTAGAGGCAGGTGTTTTGCTGAAAGCAATCGAAAATATGTATGGTTCCACTTCTTTTGGAGTTATCGGGGCTTACGAGAGATTTTCTTTGCAACCTTTGAATGTTGAGCAGAGTCAAAAAAGTACATTTGATAAATGGTCAGTTACGGCATATGGTGGTATGCAGCATGATGCAGGTTTTTACGTTGATGGTCTTGTGTCTTACGGCTTGTTTAAAGGTGATGTTCTAACAACTGCACGTGGCAAGACGGCAACATTAAAGGGTTTCCCTTTAAGTGCTTCATTGACTGCTGGTAAAACGTTTATGGTGGGGGAAGACGGTTTTGTTTTTGATCCGCAAGTTCAGGTTGTTTATCAATATCTTCAATTTAATAAGGTGCGTGATGTGGATGGCTTTGATATTGATTTAGGAAAGCTTCATCAGTGGGTAGGGCGTGTTGGAGGGCGTTTAACAAAGAGGCTGGTCGTTACTGATGAGGCTCAGGTTGTTTCTTTCTATGGCAAGCTTCATCTTGCTCATGGTTTTGAAGGAAAACAATTTGTGCATTTTAAAGATGCTTTCCAGCTAGGTGCTTTTGGTTCTTCATTAGAAACAGGATTAGGTTTTAATGCCCAATTGTCTCAAAAATTTGCGCTTTACGGCGATTTGGTTTATCAGCACAAACTAACGAAAGCTGGTTTTTCTGGAACGAGTTTTTCAGGTGGATTGCGTTATCATTTCTAGTGTTGTTCCTGTTTTTGATTAATCTTTCAAAAAAGCTACAAGTTATACTTGTGGCTTTTTTTTCATTATCTATTCATTTTGTGTTATAGCATTTTTATGAGAGTGTGACTTTGCTTATCTTTAATATGCTTTTAGGTTGGACTTCTTTCGTTTTTTTGAAAAGTCTGAAGAGTTTGTACGTTATTGTTTCAAAATGCGTATTTCAGAGTGATTATTATACTATTTATAATATTTTGATTTATAAAGATATTTTTTAATTTAGGGCGCTGAAATATTTTCAATGCTCTTATGATGAATCCATAAAAAGCATTCCTTTGTCTATTATATGTAAGATTAGCAAGTGGATAATCGTTTAAGAAAGGAGTCAATATAATTTGGGGGATTATGTTAAGAGGAGAGGATTTACAATATTAGAAATTGACAAAGACAAAGATGCTACTCAGGCGCAATGAGGGCTGTATCCGATAAACTTTATATTATATCTGCTGCCGTTATGAAATGGAGATGGAAATATGAAATATATCTGAGAAAATTGGTGGATTAGAAACATAAATAACGTATTATTTTTTGAAAATGCGTTTTCTTTAAAGAATGTGATAAATAAAAAGATAAAATTATATGTCATTTTCACCTTTTAGATACGGCTCTGAATATTTTAAAATGTTGAAAAGAGATGGTAAAAATCGGAACAGATTTTAATTTTTACACTTTCCTCCTCTTTCTAAATTAGTTCGTATTTCCATAAATACTGCCTAAAACAGCTGTATGTGATAGCTTTGCTTCCCAATTTTGGCATATATTCAGTTTTGTCTGCTTACGAGTGCCCATTGTTTCAATATAATATTTATCTCGAATATTAATTATACACGCTTTGGGTATTGATTAAACAACAGTTAAAATAGGCATTCTTAATGTACAAAAATCCCTTAAAGCTGCTTTTAAATAACAACTTTAAAGATGATTTTTCTCTAATTTTCAGTTATATTTTTGCAAATCCCTTATAAAAAAATAGATTTAGACTGTATTTTTAGTAACTTTTAAATTCCATATTTACATAAAACACAAAAAGCATTAATAAGATCTGCGCAGTTAATCCAAAACGTATTAATTTTTTCTCTTTGTTAAGTTTTTTGATACATTACGTATTACTTTTATGGGCAAAATTATGGTGTAATTATGGTCAATCTATTTAAAAATCGTTTTTCCTTATGTACTTTTACAACAGCATTTCTTTTTTGTGCACACAATGTTCATGCTACGGTTCAAGGTGGTGCTGTTGTTAATACTGGGGTACAAGATCGTTCTGGCGTTAATGGTAAGACACAAAATAATCAGGATCAATTTTCATGTAGTATGAATAGTGAATTTTATCGGTGTAATGATGGTAAAAAACACTACTTTTACAATAAAAATTATCAAAAAACTGATGAAAATACGAATGAAACTGTTGCTATACAAGCATCTGGAAGAAAAACGCTTCTCTTAGGGAAAAATATAACTGTTAAGGATGCTTCAAGTGCTGTTATTTCAAAAGAAAGTTTTTGGAAGTATGGGGTCGTGGCGAGTGAATATGGACAAGTGATTATAGAAAGAGGAGAGATTAACTTTACAAAGGGTATCGGAGTTAAAATAAAAAATTGGGGACAGGTCGATTTAAGGAGTAGTTCTATTACCGAACAAGGTAGTCAGGGGATGGGTATAGATGACCATAATGAAAATTCAGCTTTTCATGCGTCTAATGGGTTTATCCATTTTGAGAAAGGTAAAGTTAATCTAGCCAATGCTCATGGTTTTTCAATGCATGGGAATAATATCGATGGGAAGGGTGTCTTTATAACTATCGTGGATTCTACGGTTTTGGTAGAAAGTAATACGTCTTATGGGTTGCGTTTTTGGGAGGGACTAGGAGACAGAAATGAGGAAATGAAAGATCACGAGTATCCCTATTCTTTTTATATTTTTGCGGGTGAGGAAGAGATGTTCGGAAGTCTTCCAAAAACGAACTTACCCGTACGAGGGATTGTTGACTTGACAAGAACCTCTTTTACAGTTCCAAAGAGTGCAGCTATTTATAGCAGAGGATCTGGTGGTGTTGTTAGGCTGTTGGATAATTCCAAACTTTCTGGAGATTTATTACTGAAGGTTGAGGATGGCTCTTTTGTGAAGGTTTCAGTGGATGCTTCTACACTTGTAGGGGGGACACATGTTGATGAAAGTTCTTCTGCTGAATTTCGGTTGAGAGGTGATTCAAAATGGATTTTATCACGACCGAAAAATAAAAATTTGCAAGTTCCTAGTTCTATAGGTGTTTCATCAATTTCATTAATACATCTTATTGATAGTTCTATTATTTTTGAACAACCAGAAACTAACATAGTTGATGGCTATCAAACCCTTCGTGTTGGGAGAGGAACAGGTGAAGTTTATAAAGCACAGGGTAATGCACATCTTTATCTCAACACTTATTTGAATAAGGGGGGGGCTCTTCAGAATCAAAAAACGGATCGTTTTTTAATCCATGGTGATATTGAAGGAAAAACGATAGTACATGTGCATGGTGTTTCAGGAAGTCCAGGAGGTGGTACGGAGCGTTATGGAAATGACAAAGGTATCTCGATTATTCAGGTTTCTGGAATAGCGGAGAAAGATTCTTTCTTGTTGGATGGTGATTATATTGCATTGGACGGTCTACCTTACCAATATAGGCTTCATGCTTATGGCCCAAACTCTGAATTAGGAAGAGCGAGTGCGTCTCAAAGATTAGTCGAAGGTGAAGGAGATTTTTGGGATTTCCGCCTCGAAAATGGATTTATTGATTCTGATACTACATTTAGATTAACTCAGAGTTCTAAACTTAGTTTAGGTGGTGAGCATCATTCTAGGCAAGGCGTTAAGGTTGTTGTTCCTCAGGTTCCAACTTATCTGCTTTTGCCAAATAGTTTATTCCATGCTGGTTTAATGGATATCAGCAATCAAAACAAGCAGTTAGAGACAGTACGGACTAATCCTAGTGGAATGTTGGAAATTCGTGAAAATCCTGCTTCATTTTTGCGTGGCTATGGTGGAAGTTATCGTTATGCCTCAGATTTATCTGCGCTTGAATATGGTTATGGGGGAGATCTAGGGTACTATGCACTAGAGACAGGTGTTTTGCTACAAACTGTTGAAAATGTTGACAGTGTTATATCCTTTGGGGTGATGGGGTCTTATGGAAAGCTTTCTCTACAACCTCGAGATGTTGCACAAAGCCAAAAAAGTACATTTGATAAATGGACTGCTACAGTTTATGGCAGTATGCAGCATGATGTAGGATTCTATGTTGATGGTTTGTTATCTTATGGTCTGTTTAAGGGAGATGTTCTGACAACTGCGCGGGGTAAAACGGCAACATTGAAGGGTAACCCTTTAAGTGTTTCCTTGATGAGTGGTCAGAAAATTGCCACAGGATATGAAGGTGTTGTTTTTGATCCACAGGTTCAGGTTGTTTATCAGCATCTTCAATTTAATGAGGCCCGCGATATTGATAATTTTAATATTGAGATGGATAAACTTGATCAATTGATGGTGCGTATGGGTGGTCGCTTGATAAAGACTCTTACTGCGTCTGAAAAAGATCGTGATGTTTCTTTTTATGGAAAGATTCATTTTGCCCATGATTTTGGAAAAGAAAGGTCTGTGCGCTTTAAAGATTCTTTCCAGTTAGGGGCTTTTGGTTCTTCTCTAGAGGCTGGATTAGGTCTTAATGCTCGCTTGTCTCAAAAATTTGCGCTTCATGGTGATTTGGTTTATCAGCATAAGTTAAGTAAAGGTGGTTTTTCTGGAATCAGTTTTTCTGGTGGATTGCGCTATCGTTTTTAGGATGATCATCTTGAGGTAAGTTGTTTAAAAAACCACAAGCTATGCTTGTGGTTTTTTATTATTTGTTTGCAACTTTTTAAATAAGTTTTTTAAAAAAATGTTTTTTTGCATGAGCTAGTTTGTTTCTTTTTAGAAACGAGATAAGGCTTTCTGGTTTGCAGTTTTTGCTTCTTATGCTGTTTTTCTTCTTTGAGTTTATTTTTATTAAATTCTCTTGAAATCACTGCTTTGGGGTGGAATTTTTATTTCTATCTATATTTTTACGCGTTTTTATAAATAATACAATTTTAAATTGTGATATTTTGGGATTCTGGCTTTACATAAAACATAGGGTGGATATATAAAATACAAAACGTATTTTAAATTATCACGCGTAACCAAAGTTATTAAACAGAACGCGTGTTTTTTGTTTTTAGAGAAGGGGAAGAAAGTTTGTAGAAAATTATGTTTAAAAATCATCTCTCTTTATATCATTTTACAACGGTTATTTTTTTCTTTGTATACAATACTGATGCAGGTGAGATTTCTTCTGAGAAGAAGCCATATTCATGTAACGAAAGTGCCTCATTTTATCGCTGTAATGATGGTAAAACGCATGAAATTACCAAGAAAACTTATCAACTTACGGGTGAAAGTTCTGATGCTGCCATAGAGGCATCAGGGAAAAATACAGTCATTGAGGGAGAGGCTATAATCATTAACGGTATTTCGAATGCACATGGACATTCAGAAACAAACGCTTGGACAACAGCTGTAAAGTCCTCAAATGGGGGAGGCGTTGCTCTATTTGATTCCATGTTAAATAACGTGTCGATAGGGGCCGATATTAATGATGAGGGAGCTTTTGAAATGCAGGATGGGGTGATTAAAGCAACCAGAATGGGGATCAGTGTTGGGGGTAAAGGGTCGTTTGTTTCTTTGACCAAGACAGAGATTAAGACATCTTCTGATGCGATAGGTCTTTTGAGTCATAATGGTGCAAAAATTTATATGAAAGGAGGAAAAATTGATTTTGCTGATGGTATTGGTGTTCAAACAGGAGGAGATGGAGAAATTAATTTAGAGGGCGTTTCTATTACTGGGAGGGGGAAACAGGGAACAAATACAGATAATCATCGTGAAGGTTCTGCTTTTAGTATGCTTCAGGGGAAAGGCTCTCTTAATTTCCAGAAGGGAAACGTTAATGTCGACAATGTTCATGGCATTGTAGTGCAGGGGAATAACCATAATGCTGCTCATATAAAATATTCCAATGTTTTTGTGAGAGGGAATGGATTTAATGGTATGCACTTTTTTTGGGAAGCTGTCTTAAATGATAAAAAAACAATTATACCTGGAAAAGGGACTGTCCATGTGACAAAGACAACTTTTATGGCTCCAGAAAGTACGGCTATTTATAGTCGTGAATTCGAAAGTTCTGTTAAACTCTCACAACATTCAAAAATTTCTGGAGATTCACTCCTGAAAGCTGTTGAGCGTTCTAATGTAAAGATTGAGGCTGATGCTTCTACCCTTGTAGGAGGCGCACATGTTGATGAAAGTTCTACAGCTAAGATAGATTTAAAAAATGGTTCAAAGTGGATTTTATCGCGACCAAAATATGACAAATTGCAAAATTCTGATGCTTCTGGTTCTAGGTTAAAAGATTATTCTTCTATTTCATCGGTTAATCTTACGGATAGTTCTCTTGTTTTTGAAGAATTAAAATCTAAAAAAACAAATGGTTATCAGACACTTCTCATTGGAAAAGGATTTGGGACTGTCTATAAAGCGCACGGTGATGTGAATCTTTATCTTAATGCATATTTGGATAAAGGCGGAGCTCTGCAAGAGCAAAAAACTGACCGGCTTTTAATCAATGGTGATCTTGAAGGAAAAACAACAGTTCATGTTTATAAGATTCCTGGAAGTCCAGGGGCATTGACGGGAGATGGTGGTAATAATCAGGGGATTTCCATTATTCAGGTTTATGGAAAAGCCATGGAAGATTCTTTTCAGTTAAAGGGGGGGTATGTCACACTTGAAGCCTCCCCCTATCAGTATCATCTTAAGAGTTATGGTCCAGGCTCTTCTTTAGGGGCGGCAGATTCCAATCAAAGAGTGCTTAAAAACTCTGGAACATTTTGGGATTTCCGACTTGAAAGTCAATTTGTTGATTCCACTAAAGTTTTTCCTGTTCTTGATTTGGTTGTCCCCCCTTCTTCTGATGATATTCCTTCTTTTTCTAAAATTCATCCTAATATTACTGGAGGTGAGGATGGTTCTATTGATTCTAACTCTCAGCAAAAGTCTCAGGAGCCAAGTCTTTCTTCTCCTGTAGATTCTCCTGATAGGGATTCCCATCTTACGACCACACCTAATGTATCTGATGTTTTTGTACTTGAGATCCCCAATCCTCTTTCCTCTCTTGCACCTGTTGTTCCCGCTATTGCTGAATCTAATCCAGTTTCTCCACCTGCATCTGGTTCACCTGTTCCGCCGCATGTTTCACCCACTCCTTCTGTTGTTTCCCCAGTTGCATCTGGTTCACCTGTTCCGTCATCTGTTTCATCCACTCCTTCTGTTGTTTCCCCAGTTGCATCTGGTTCACCTGTTCCGTCATCTGTTTCATCCACTCCTTCTGTTGTTTCCCCAGTTGCATCTGGTTCACTTGTTCCGCCGCATGTTTCACCTACTCCTTCTGTTGTTTCCCCAGTTGCATCTGGTTCACCTGTTCCGTCATCTGTTTCATCCACTCCTTCTGTTGTTTCCCCAGTTGCATCTGGTTCACTTGTTCCGCCGCATGTTTCACCCACTCCTTCTGTTGTTTCCCCAGTTGCATCTGGTTCACTTGTTCCGCCATCTGTTTCACCCACTCCTTTTGTTGTTACTCCACCTGCGTCTGGTTCTTCTGTTCCGGCATCTGTTTTTGAGCCTTCTTCTCATTTTGAGCCAAATGTGAGAGTCGTTGTTCCACAGGTTTTGACTTATATTCTTGTGCCAAATACCTTATTTTATGCTGGATTGATGGATATCAGTAATCAAAGCAAGCAGTTGCAAGCGCTGCGAACTGTTCCTGGTCGGTTGTTGAAAAATGATGAAAATCCCGCTTTGTTTTTGCGCGGTTACGGTGGACATCATCATTATACTTCAAATTTGTCTGCATTTAAATATGGTGATTATGGCGGTGAGCTTGATTATAATGCACTAGAGGCAGGTATTTTACTCAAGAAAATCGAAAGTGCATACAGTACGACATCTTTTGGGATTATGGGAAATTATGGCAAGCTTTCTTTGCAGCCTCGAAAGGTTAAACAAAGTCAAGAAAGTATATTTGATAAATGGACAATAACAGCATATGGAAGCATGCAGCATGATACGGGTCTCTATATGGATGGTCTCTTCTCTTATGGTTTGTTTAATGGAAATGTTCTCACACTTGAGCGAGGTAAAACGGCTGCATTGAGAGGGAAGCCCCTAAGTGTTTCTTTAATTGCTGGTAAAACGTTTATGATAGGCAGCCGATATTTTATTTTTGAACCACAGGTTCAGTTTGTTTATCAAAATCTCCAGTTTCATAAGACTCGTGATATTGATAATTTTAATATTGATATGCGAAGTCCAGATCATTGGGGGATGCGTATTGGTGGGTATTTAACGAAGACACTTACATTTACTAAAGATAAAGATGCACATGTTCTCTCATTCTATGGTAAGCTTCATTTCATTCGTAGTTTTGATGATAAACAATTTGTATATTTTAAAGATGCCTTCCAGCTTGGTTCCTTTGGGACTTCTTTAGAAGCTGGATTTGGTGTTTTTTCGCAATTATCTCCCAAAATTATTTTTCATAGCGATCTGATTTATCAGCATAAATTTACGAGTGACGGCTTTTCCGGAACGCATTTTTCTGGTGGATTAAGTTATCATTTTTAATTGTATTTTTCTTTAATACATCCTTTGTGAAAGACATAAGCACAAAACACGGTTTTGTTGTGTCGTTTTTCTGATTTTTGACTTTACATATAATACAAAACAAATTATATGTAACGGCACATAATAAGTAGATGAACTAGGTGTGTCTTTTCAGTTTTTTATGAATAAAATAAAGGAAGTTTAGACTAAATTATGATTAAAGTACTAAAACGCTATGTGTGTGTGTTCTCTTACGACCTCTATTTCTTTCTTCGTGCACAATATAGATGTGAGTGCAGAAGATTATAACCCCTCGTGTAATTCTCTTTTTAAGTCGCATTCGTGTGATACAGTTGATGCTTCTCGTACTTTTGGAAGTCGTAATAAGTTATATATGAGTGGATTGGATAGGAGGACTACAGGTGTTATTTTTACAATACGAACTCATAACATAGTTATTAAGCCGCAAAAAAGTAAAGGGGAAAAAGGCTTTCAGGAACTGATGGAATTTTAGAATTAAAGAGATCTGAGAAGATTACATCAGCAGTGGTTGTGTCAAAAGATAATAAAACTTCTTTTAAAAAGAGTTCTATTACAGGAAATGGCAAAAAGAAAAGTGGTAGAAATGCTACGTTATCTCAATCTGTGTTTGGTGTGAAGCAGGGTGGTTCTTTCCTTTGATGAAGGTAAGATTCAGGTTTCTGATGTTCATGGTATAGAGGCAAGTGTCTTGCTCAATGCGATTGAGGATACACATCACACTTTGAGCTCTGGAATAATGAAGAATAATGGAAAAAAACTCTCTACAACTTCAAGATGTTAAAGAAAGCAAAAAAGTACATTTGATAAATGGTCTATTACAGTATATGGCAGCATGCAGCATGATACAGGCTTTTATATAGATGTCCTTTTTTCCTATGGTTTATTTAAAGGGGATGTTCTCACGCAAGCAAGAGGCAAGACAGCAACATTGAAGGAAACACCTTTGAGTGCTTCATTGATTGCGGGCAAGTCATTTATGACAGGGCATAAAGGGGTTATTTTTGATCCGCAGGTTTAGGTTATTTATCAAAATGTGCGGTTTGATAAGGCGTCTGATATTGATGGTTTTGATATTGAGATGGGAAAACTTGATTTATGGGTGATGCGTGTTGGTGGTCTTTAAGAAAGATGCTTGCTGCTTCTGAAGAGGCTCTTGTTGTTTCTTTCAATTGCAAGCTTCAGCTTGCCATTAGTTTTAGAGGAAAACAACGTGTGCGGTTTGGAGATGAATTCCAATAAGCGCTTTTGGCTCTTCTCTAGAAACTGGAATGGGATTGAAGGCTCAGTTGTCTTCAAACTCTGCTTTGCATGGAGATGTAACTTATCAGCATTGCCTTAGAAAAGGTGGTTTTTCAGGGATTATTTTTTCAGGCGGTTTATACTATCGTTTTTAGGTGCCTATGAAATATAGAGTAATTTTTACATAAGTTATAGAGTGTTTTTGAAGTATAAAGTGATTATTTAAGTTTTATAATTGCTATTTTTAGTGTGTTTAACTTAATGTTATGGGGAATGTTTTTTATTTTTAACTAACAGGGGAGAAAGGCAAATTGGGAATAAAGTTATGGTTAATGTATTAAGCGGGTATAGATTTTTATTTATTACAACGGCTATTGTTTCTTTTTTGCCAATCGTGAGTGTTAATGCGAATCCTAATAATTTAGGAACTTCCTGTAATGTATCAGGGAGTTTTTTTACATATAGCGATAGTAAAAAACATACGATAAGTAATAAAAATTATACTCCTTCTGTCTCTTCTCTAGATGATTTTATTGCTGTCTTCTCTATAGAAAAAGAGGGAACTGTTTTAAATTTATTAGAGACAAATATTATCTCGCATAGGCCAAAGCAGTCATTTTTATATAGTGCATCTGTAAAAGATGATGGCAAGCTTGTTCTAACCAATTCAAATATTAAGGATATGTCCGGTTTTCGTGTTCAGAACGGGCAAGTTGTGATGAATAGAGGGAAGATTGAAGGTAGTTTGCAAGCTGTATGTGCAGAAGGAAAAAAAACCGATATTGCTTTAGTGAGCGTAAATATTGATATTGTATCAGATAATTTGAATGCAAAAGGGATTGGATTTGTGAGTAGTTCTGATGCATTCGTTAGGATGTCAGGCAGTACTATTACTTTTCATGAGATTGGTGCGTTTTCAACACAATTTGGGGGAAAATATCTTATTGATACAACCAATATTCAGGGAAAAGGTAAGAAACATACGATTGTAGTTGATAATGAAACTATTGATGAATTTCCAAGAGCTTTTGACATATCACAGGGTGGTGATGTTCATTTGCGTGGTGATTCTATTCAGCTCACTGATATGCATGGCTTCTTGATTACGAATTTTGCAGGTTATGCAGATGCTGAAGGTAAATTGGTTCAAGAATACGCTTCATCAAATGAGTTTAAAAAGACAAGTATTAAGATAGAAAAAAACAATATTTCTGTTCAGGGTGAGGGAGTATACGGTCTGTATTTTTATGGATTAGGTCCAGATGTATGGGGTGATATGTTTAAGGTAGGGAGTGAAAAACTTTCAAAAGTAGAAAAAATTGTTTGGGGTGAAGCATCTTTGCATTTGTCACAGACAGCTTTTTCAGTTCCTGATGGTATTGCCATTTATAGTACGGGGGATGATATTTATGGAGCTGAAGCTACTATTGAATTAACAGAAAGGACAAAGATCTCTGGTGATTTATTGTTAAAGGCTCAAAATAATTCTTCTCTATTGGTGAAAGCAAAGGATTCTACCCTTACAGGGGGTATTCGTGTTGAGGATGCATCAACTGTTCACTTAGAATTAACAAATGGCTCTGCATGGTATCTCACCAAAAGGAAACATACAGATTTGCAGGAATCTCTTCCTGTAGATTCATTACTTTCGTCTATAAGCATTTCTGATAGCACAATTTTTTTTGATAAATTTATATCTCAAGATTATCAAACGCTATATATTGGAAAAGTATATATTGAGAAAGGAAGTAATCTAAATGACATAAATCCAATAGAGGGGATACAGTATGATAAAGAAGCCTATAATGCAAAGGGAAATGTGCAGATTAAGATGAGTGCGTTTGTGAATAATGACGGCTCGTTTAATCCTCAAAAAACTGATCGTATTTTGATCTACGGGAATGTTTTGGGAAGTACACTGCTCATGATGGAGAAATTTTCCAAAACCTTAGAAGGAGAAGCTGGCAATAAAGGAAGTCAAAGTATTTCACTTGTTCAAGTTGCTGGGACAGCAGAGGAAAGTTCTTTTAAGTTAGCCAATAGTT
This sequence comes from Bartonella sp. AA18HLJMS, assembly GCF_042197245.1. Lineage (NCBI taxonomy): Bacteria > Pseudomonadati > Pseudomonadota > Alphaproteobacteria > Hyphomicrobiales > Bartonellaceae > Bartonella > Bartonella sp. AA18HLJMS. The sequence goes on from NZ_JBHIRP010000016.1 coordinate 27,402, forward strand.
ATACTACGGTGAATGGATTTCCTTATCAATATAAACTTCGTGTCTATGGTCCAAGTTCTTCTTCTGGAAATGCAGATCCAAAGAATAGATTGGTTGTTGGAGAAGGGGATTTTTGGGATTTTCGTCTCGAAAGTGTTTACATTGGTCCTGAATTAGATTCTTCTGAAACTGCTTCTAAGCCAACGTCTACAGTTTTACCTCCTCAATCTGAAGAAGAGACGGTTCCTTCTAAACGACCAACAGAGACTATTTCACCTGAACAACCCCCTTCTGTTGAGCCTCCACTTATACCATCTACACCTTCTTTGCCTGAGGGATCTGAACCGTCTGAAACATTTATCCCTACGGATTCGACGCTGACTCCTTCTGCACCAGTTCCGTCTCCCTCAGTACCAACAGTTCCAGAAAATCCTTCTGCTGTGCCTATGCCTGCACCATTTGTTCCAGTTGAGACTTCTACGGATGAGGTTATGCCATCTAAGCCCTCTGTTCCGGTATCACCTTCATCTACAGATTCTGTTTCTCCTCCTTCTGTCCCTGTTGAACCAAAGCCTTCTCAGTCCTCTGAACCTTTAGATCCTTCATCTAATCTCTCTATACCGC
>NZ_JBHIRP010000017.1:0-27783 GCF_042197245.1 Bartonella sp. AA18HLJMS
TCAGCAAATGAGAAAGTTTTATCCGCTGCCATTTTGCCATTGAGAGCGCTTTCTAGATTTGTGATTTCGCTTATGGTGTGCGTGTGTTTTGAAGGCGCTTTTTCGTCTACCTTGTCCTCAACATCGGCTATTGCCTGATCAATTTTTGTCAAGTTTTCGCGCAAGATTGGGAATTCAGAACTGATAAAACGCCCCTCTTTAGGCAATTCCATATCGAGTTTTTTGGTTTTTGTCATCTCTGTTCTCCCATCACAATATGCCAGCGCCAAAATCACACACCATGGACCGCGCTGCTGGTCCACCGGTAAGGGTCAATTTCAAACGTGCTTGTTTGGCTGTTTTGTCACTGCTCACAAATTTTCGTTCTGTCCAAAGCGGTTCAGCGAGTTGTTCTGTTTCCTCTAATTTCAAAGGGGTGAAAGCACCATCATCCAGCTGCATCTCCAGTGAAAAGGTTGCACCGCCCGGTAAAAAGGTTTTGATATAGCTGGTCAATCTTGCTTTTTCACCAAAGGCAAAAGCACGCGTGACATAGGTAGCTTCCTTATGGATCTTTCCCGCAATCAATTGAACAGGCGCAAACAAGACGGGTGAGAGCTTTTCGGTGCCTTTGAGAATGGCACGAAGTTTTACTTTTTCACTGATATATTCAGTAAGGCTTAGCAATTGAAAGGGCAGGAGTTGATAAATTGTGCCATTGTTTCTTTCAATTTCAAAGATGACAGAACAATCGCTTGAAGGCAATTCAATGGCTGCGCGTACTTGCAAATCAGAGCAGTCCACAAGGTCAAAAGTGCCTAAATCGACAATCTTTTCTGTTTGCCTATAGCGTGCCGCCAGCACTCGAAAGGCTAAGGCTTCATCTTGATGAGCGGTCCAGCTCCTAGCATTGACAGAAGAAAAGCGTGGACCGGTCACGTAAGGGTGACTTGAGACAAATCTTTGGTGTTCTGCATCAAAATCTCCAAGCTTTGCTAGTGAAACGGCATGATCAGCATCATCGGTTTTAATGACAAAAGCAGTGAGACGGTCATTAGGGACTAACAAAGGGACATCATAGCGTGCCTCTGCCCAACCTAGCTTTGCGCCCTTCATAGAATAAAAGCTTTGTGCTTGAATATCGGCGGTCGGATAACCGTTTTCTGTAGTGACCAAATCAATCACCAAATCATGCTTCTCATTACCGATTTTGCAAAGATGAAAGTCAATACCGGTGATTTGCCGTGTTTCATCGGGGGTAAAGACTTGCGCTTGTGGGTCAAATTGCATCCATATTTTCACAGTGGTGGTGCGCCGCATCACTTTCACATCAATCAGACCTTGACCGGTAAAAAGCCCCGTTGCAATGGTTCCACCTTTCCCCCGTGCCACAACATTTTTTGTGCCAGCGGTGATGTTTTGTGGAATTTTAAAAGTTCCTTCAAGGGTGCCCTTGCTATCGGCAACAAGGCGGCTCGCTGGCAAAACATTCACACCATCAAAGATGAGGCTTTCTAATTGTTCTAACTTGCCAAAGCCTTCAATTTTAAAGTGAAGGGTAATTTGTCTTAAAAAGTCGGTTTGTTCTTGATGTGCATTGACCAAGTCATCACGCACTTCTGTGTTACGGATAGTTCTGCCGCGATGTTTTCCCATAATGATTTGATTGGTCACGCTTGAGAGCCAATCGGTGCGCTGTTCATGCCAGAAGTCTGTCGCGGGTTCAAGGGTTACTGTACCAGGCAAGGTCGCAAAATTTTGATAAGGATTGATTTTTTCGCAAGCCGTTGTCAACTCTTGCGCAATGATCACTTCATTTGTCCAGTCAAGCGTAACAGGCGCTTTTAAAGGAGCAGTGTAAAAGGTTGGGTCAATGGCAAGCTGTAAAATGCCGTTGCCTACAGCACCTGTTTGTTGAAAGCCTTCATCTCTGTAACTGTCATCGAGAAAAGGGTCGGCAAACATGCCCTTTTTGGCAACAGGTTCTTTAGAGTCAACATTGCTTTTAATACGCTCTAATTGCATCAATCGATCAAGCGAAAGCACTCGTTGAAAATAGCGCCACATTTCATCATAGGGGGCAACCCGTGTGCCATCATTGACGACAACCGGCATTTCAAGCCAATTGTTGGTAATGGTTGCAAGGGACAACACATCATCAGGAACACTGGGTGCCATGGGTTGGTCTACTGAGATACCTTTGATGTAAACCACATTGCCCCCTGTGTTGAGACCGATACGGTCAATGCGGGGCAATTTATAAGTGTAACTGACGATAATATCACCACCCTCCGCACCCCCTGAGACAGTGATTTCCTGCGCTGTTACTTTATCAGCCGTGATTTTTGCGCGATAGCGGTAAGTCACCTTATAGCTGCTCCCTGCTAAAGGTTCGTCTCCCACCGGTGCCCAATCAATGGTGTCTCCTGTTTTTTTAAAATCTGTGCCTTCTTTAAATTCCTTGCTTCCTTGAACGATTTTGATAAACGCGGTGATGCTTTTATCAGGAACACCATCACGCCCAGCGGCAACGGCACCACGGGTGACGTTAACGGTTTTTTCTTTTGTCAACAAAAGAGACTGAATATCGGCAATAGGAAAATAATAGGGTTTAAAGGTGAAACTTGTTTTCCCTTTTGGGGGCGCAAAAATATGCGTTTCGCTAGGAACAACGCTTGTCGAAAAGTCCTCGAGTTCTTCATGACGCAAAGCCGCTAAGCGTTTGCGTTTAAAGCCATTGATATTGGCTTCTCCTTCTTGAATACTAAACACTTGGCAACCGTTATTGGCTCCCAATGCACTTACACGGCAGCCACTCACGATATAATGCCCATGGGCGCGGTCGTACGTCGCAATAGCTTGCATGGCGGGTTCAAGCAATGAGGGGGATTTTTGATCAATCAGAACACCATCTTGTAAGATATAAACCGGAAAGAAAGCCCCTTGCTGCGCATCCTCTTTTAGTGCCCAAACAAGCTTTGCTGTTTCGCGTGCCGCTCCAGGCTCTCCTTCTGCTAAGGTGCCAGGGACTTGCCCCAAGAGCTCTGGATCATCTTCGTGTGTTATCCATTTTTTTTGCAGCTTCACACCAATTTCCAAGCGCCCAATCATAGCAACATTGTTGAGTACAGCTGGTGCAACGGGGAAAATATCGCCTGCGATATAAATCTTGCCATCCGTTAAAGTGACGGTCTTTGTCTCTTTGTTGACAAAAGCATCAGCCCGTTCAACGCGGTCTCCTTCTTTTGCAACAAGGCGCCCCAAGCGGTCATGACGCCCCCTGATGATGGTTTGAACCTCATTGAGTTCACCACTTTGAATAAAGGGACGCGTGCCATAAAACACCACGCTTTGTTGTTCCTCTTTGCCGCGAGATCTGTCAATTGCAAAGGGTAAACCACTTTCATGCTTCATATTAAAACCTCAATAAAATCTTGAATTGTTCGCGAACATCGGCACGCAAAGGAATATTGATAGGCGTTTTGAGTATCTCTACACCGCCATTTAGCTCATCAGCCCCTAACCAAAGTTTGCCAAGAGGGGTTTGTTGTGCAAGACAGCCATGAACGAGAAGGGAAACAGCGGCGGCTTGTTTGTCCTCAACATCTTCAAAATCTGTGCGGGCTGCAAGAAACAACAGAGTGCCTGTTGTAGAAGGGATAAATCTGTTGCCACAATGGTTGTAAACACCCTCTAAAACCTGCTCTACAGGCTGGACAATGTTGCATCGGCGATACCCAATCAGAGTATTGTTTTCGTCTCTTAAAGCCAAATAAAGGGGACGATTTTGGAACCACTCTGCCATGAGTATATCGCGTTCATGTTTTTTGACCGAACACCACGGAAAATTTGCCAAATCCCAAGGATAATCAATTTGGTTCCAGCTTAACTCTTCATCCCCATCATCTATCCAATTACCAATAAGCCTGCCTTCTTCTCTTGTGAGCGTGTGATTGATTTCTGTTGTGCGTCCAAAGGAAAACAAAGTGTCCCCAGCTGTTAAGTGAACACCGCTTTCATATTCCAACATGCTGTCATCAAACCGTGACATATTGCATTCAACAGCTTGCACATCATAACCATAGGTCCCACGGCGAAAATCAGAGCGCAAACTTTTGGAAAGGTCGGTAATCGCTTCAATAGCTTCAAGGCTTTTACGTTCAGGCAACTGATCAAAATCAAGTTGAAAGGAGTTCCACCATGCGCGCCCTGTCCATGCGGGTTGAAAGCGTGCTGTAAGCTCTAACCATTGAAGCCCCATCTCTATTGCCATAACAGACCCGCGCAGGCGTTGCCATGCAAGCCCTTGGTCAATCAAATCATAGAGGTTAGAGAAATAAGGGGTTAATTCTTGTAAGCCATATTCGTCTATTAAAAAGGGCAACCAAGAAGGCGGACGCGTGATAAATTTCGCGCGAGGTATTTCTTCGAGTGCAGTTTTAACGTGAAGGTCAAGAGCCATTGCTTCTGCAAAACAACGTTCAAACAAGCTCGAATTTGGGGGCAAAAGTGAGGAAAGCATCAATAAGCACGCCCCCGTTCAGACAAGACAATATCCCCTAGTGCGACGGCTTCATCCGGTGCGACCAAAATATCCTCACAAGGTTGCGTTATGTTTACATGGTGAACGCCTTCAACCATCAAGCGGCTTAGTATCCAACTTAAAGACAAATCACGCCCAAGCCTTTGCGCACGCGCCCATTCTGCTCTTAAATTCTGCTCCGCTCTTTCCAAAACAAAGGAGCCTTCATCCGGTAACAACCAAAAATCAGCAGAAACATTGATCATCCGCTGTACCGCGCTTTTCACAAGGATGTGGTCATTGGTCATTTTAACATGGGGGGCATCAAGGGCGGCTTGCACCTTGGCAATTAAAGCTTCATCTGCCACCCCTGATGGGCTATCACTAAAAAGAGCCACATGAATAATCGGGCTTTTGCCCACACGATAAACAAAAGCATCTTTGACATGGATATCACTGGAGAGCGCAAAATATTGATAACGTGGCGCTGTGCCCCCTGTGGAATGTCCTTGTCTATTCAAGCGAATGCGGCGGCGAAACCGCTCATCATCTTCATCCAAAAGGCGCGTGACCCCATGAAAATCCCCCAAATGGTCTAAACTTGTTCCACGAGCAAATGTGAGTAAATTATCCCGCGCCACTTCATTGATCCGTTGGCGCAACAGCAACTCTTCATAAGCCGCCGCTTGCAATTGAATGACCACGGGATCATAAGCGGTCTTTTCCACATTATAAGGAATATGATGCGCCGCAAAAAGCTCAGTCAAACGCGTGATCTTTTGCTCTAAAATTGCTTCAACAGAAAGCTCTTCAATAATTTGTGGGAGAGGAAAAGGTTCAAGCTCTGTCATCACCAACCTCTAAATTGATGCTCATTGGCTCTTGGTGTGACCAATCCCCCAAATGCCCATTGGGATAAAAAACACCCGTTAAAACAAAATGGAATGTGCCTTCACGCGTTGCTTTTGTCAGATCAATCCTCTGCAACGAAAACCCAGGCTCTCCACACTCTGGATCATCGAGTGCTTCAACAATTGCTTGATAAAGCTGCATCATCGTCGCAGGATCAGCATTGGCATCTTGGAATGCTCCAACATCACATCCATAATGACGACGCAAAACCCGTGTCCCAATTCTTGTCGTCAGACATTTACGAAGTGACTGTTGACAATGCGCAAAGCCATACAAGAGAGAGCCATCCTTTTCGCTCATCCCGCACCGCATGCTTTAAGCCCCTTTGCTTGTCTTTGTGGTAGAGACCGTTGGGGCCGCAGCAACAACAGGGGCTGGTTTTTCAGCGATCTGACCAAGCAGCAACGGATATTTAGCCGCTTCCTCACTTAAACAAATTTCCTCACCCTTGCCTGGTGAACGCTTGCCTGCAACAAAATCGGCATTGGTTAAAATAACATAAGTGTTCTCACGCATGATAAAACTCCTTTAAAGAGGGGAAGAGGTTGTGGAGGGACCCATTTTGACCCCACCGTGTTTGTGGCTTGCGCCAACAGATTTTTGATTATGCTGTAAATCTTCTGCTTGAATGTGCACACTGCCCGTTAATTCAACACGGGTTGCTTGATGAGAAAGCACCAAACCTTGTGCACTCAAATGAATTTGATTTTCCCCATGGGAGAGAATAAGTTCATCTTTTGTCATCCGCAAAGCGCCACCGGCATAACACAGAGCAAGTTCTTGGAAAGAGCGTGCGGGATTAGGCGCATCCTCACTATAGCTATCGCGCACCACCAGAGAGGCAGAACCAATTTCGCCATGGGGGTTCAACAACCGCACCGGATCACCAACATGGAGGGGCATATTGCTTGAGAGAGCGCCAGAAGCTTCTTGCGCTTGCAACCAAGGCGATAAAACCGCTTGTCCATTGGAACCCTGTTCGCAAAGTTTCACCCGCACCCTATGACCATCAACTTGCACAACCCGCCCGATCATGTGCTGGTTGGCAAGACAGCGTTCAAGCGCATCAAGACGCTTCATGATTTGTCGAAAGGTATCACTTAAGAGATGTGCATCATTCATGCCCCCACCTCATTGTCCCATGAAATCAAACCACTTTTGAGTTGTCCCTCATCACAAAAAATATCCTGTCCCAACTGATGCAAATCTTGGTGCCATTCCACCACGCTTATCGATACACCACGCTGCTTAATCGCCGCAGAGATAATCGGTTCAATTTGCACCTCACGCGGGGCACTCAAATGCGTTAGTCCCCACAATTGCCCGCTATGACAAAGCACCGCAATGGCTTCTGCTAAAAGCCAACTGGAAACATCACGCTCTTTACCTGTGGTAATAATAAAAGCCCCTAAATGAAGATCCGCACTCATCTGTCCAGAAGCAACAGAAATTAAACGGCTTTCTAACACCGCAACCCGTATTGCTGGAGCCACCAGCATTTGTGTTTCAAGTTCTTCTAAGTTAAAACGTCCAAATTGACAGCCGCAATCACGCACATCCGGTAAAGCGCCTTTAAGGCTTCTTATCACCGCTTCACGAAACTGATTAATGCGCCCTGCTTGTGTGATCGTTTGACTCATGAAAAGACCCTTTCCAGCCAATCTTCTGTCGCTTTGACAATTTCCACTTTATTGTGCTCTGAAAGCCCCAAATAAGGGCGTGCGGGCATGGTCACTTGATGCACACAAACAAAGCGGTGTGCATTGCCGCTTTTAAGAAAAAAGCGCAGTGTCTTGCCATTTTTCGGGCGAATAACCCCACCCAATTGATGAATCCGCGCATAAACCAACCCAGAGCCCACAATCACCTGTTCTGGTGAAGCTTTCATATCAATGGAGCGTGAAAGCGCCCCACTGGCATAAAGAATGGAGGTGCGGGCATGATTGTTTTTCCACTTCTCTCCTTGAGCAGACATTTTTTCACTTTGAATCCGCCGCCTTGTGCTTTCTTGAATGAGACGCCCAACCCCTTGTGCCAAAGTCCCCATCGAGCGATCAGCTCCCTTTTGCAAAAAGGATAAAGCCGCTTCAAGCCCTGTCTCTTTAATCTCAATATGGGTTGCAACAGACATATTATCTTCCCATCAAACGCGGCTTGGCATGGAAGAAAGCCCCATCACGCACGGGACCATCTTCGCTCATAATTTTAGGTTCATCTATACCTAAACCCGCTTTGCCTTCGGCAATACGTTTCAGCAAATCAACCGCCTGTTTGTAACGATCTTCAATAGTCGTGGTCAGTGCCGTATGGCGTATGGCTAAATTATAAACAGCAATATTGACACAGATCATACCCAGAGCCGCTGGCTGTCCAGCAATGGGGATTGAGTAGCGATGAGACAGATGCACATCAATCTCACCGCTTGCCTGTTCGAGCGCGCGGGCAATGGCTTGCTCTGAAAAAACTGGATCAGAGTTCTCATCCATCCCGCACAAATCATCCAAGAAGTCATCACCCCAGAGCTCTTCAATCAATGTTTTGCTTGCATAAGCCATGTTTAAAAGTTTCCCTTAGACAACTTCTTGCAACAAAACGCCGGCATCTTTTGCGGCAACCAATTCACACACACGTTCCCCCACACGCACCCGTTTACCACCCGACAAGCCGATATCTGGATCATTAATCACTCCAGACAAACGCTCGCCCAACTGGGCGCTAAAGCCCCAACTGATGACCGAACCATCTGCCTGTTGTTTGGTAGGGTCAATATAAAGCAGTGCAATCTTATTGCCCCACACGCGTGCCAATTGTGCCGAACGCCCTTTACGTGCCAAATTCACTTGCGATTCACCAATGAGTAAACGATCGGGGTGTATTTCCATCAGATCAGCAAATTGCGCCTTGGTGACAAAACCATCAGCAGTGCCACCCCCTTTAACAGCTTTAATGATTTTGGGATGACGTTTGAGTTTTGACCAAACAACTTTGCCCATCACAATGGTGTTGGGCGTATAGACGAGACTTTTATCCATCGCCTCATCTAAAGTGGCATAAGGGTCAGATTTCTCATAATCGCTAAATTTATTTTCACCCTTAAGCGTCATCACCCGCTCTGGTGCGTAATTTTCACTTCTTTGCACAAGAGCTGCAACACGCACTTCACGCCCCAATTCTAGCAAATTGGCAAGTCCCTCTACAGCTGTCTTTTCGGGGTTATAACGAGAGCGTCGCTCCGCCCGTGCCCGTGCCGCTGCTTCAATATCTGAATTGGGGATAAGATCATCAAGTCCGTAATCTTTGACACTGGCTTCCCGTTCAAAGGCAGAAAATTCCACCACATTCGGGCGCCCTTTTCGCCCAACCTCAAGTTCAGGCACGGTAAAATTTTCTGCTAAAGGAAATTCACTATATTTAAACACCTCACTTAAAACACAAACGCGTGGCAAAACTCTATCGCCAATAAGAGAACCTGCTGGATTGCGATAACCAATAGCAATAGCGGTGAGTGTTGGATCAATGGGAAAAGGTCTGTTCATTTTATGCCTCGATTAATTAATTTTAAAAGAAATAACATCACCAGCAGAACCATCACTCATGGCAATACCAATGGTGCGATCTGCGGCTTCCGCTTTAATGGCGTGTCCTTTGGGGTCAGAGGTCAAAAAATCACCAAAGGAAACATTGCCTCCACAAACCACTTCGCCCCAACCACATTGGCCAACATCAATCATCTCACCAGCCTTGGCTTCACAAGACCCAGCAGTCCCTAATAATTTATCACCCTTACCAGAAGCCATTGCCACCATTCCCTCACCGCGGGCTGCAACAATGCAATAAGGTGAGATCACATCTCCAGCGCGAAAAGATTTAATTAAAATCATCGTACTCATGATTGGCGCTCCTTTTGCTCGCTAATATACTCAACCGCTTGGCTAATGGTGATGTCGAAGCCTTTTTTCTTCTGCTCTTCCTGATAATGACGTGCCGCAAGGGCAACCTCTTCTGGAGCAAGCTTTGGTTCTTGTGCTAAGGCACACACTTCTAGAGGGCTTGTTGAGGCAAGCGCCGGCAACTTCTCGACCAAACTTTTAAAATGTTCCATCCCCCCTTCAAGGCTACAGAGCGCACGATATTCCTCGCGAGCAGCCGGCAAAATCTTACCCTCTTCAATGGTCTTATCTAAAAGACTCTCAATGGCACTGTTTTTTTGCTCTTCTTGCAAAAGCGCTAAATCTTCTCGCGCTTTTGTTAATTGGGCATTTAATTCTACGCGTTCCTTTTCGCGCGCTTTAAGCGTTGCTAAAACCTCATCCGCTTTAGCATCTTCTGCCAGCGATAGTGCACTGGCAATGGCTGTCAAATCCATCATTTTCTCCGTCAAAGTTATAGGGGAGGGCTGTTCACGGCTTAAAGCCGTCATGACAAGGGCTGGACGGTTCACCAAACCAGCACCGGCTAAATTTAAAATTTCACCTTTCTTAGAATGGCGAAACTCAGGCGAAAGATAGCGATATTCTCGGGCAACAATCTTTTTAGCGGCCATATCGGTCCATTTAACACGCCCCCAAATCGCACCATCCCGCTCTGCTAATTCTTCAATCCAGCCACTGGCAGGTGCTTCTAAACCATTTCTCGCACGGTGATGTTGCCCATGCTCATAATCAATCACAAGCGGTCCTTTATTGGCTGCAAAGGCTTTTAAAATAGTTTGCGGGTTATAATGCCACTCTCGTCCATCACGTGCCTTCACATGGGGCGCTTTGGGCAAAAGCTCTACCCATTCAGGCGCTTGGCTAACGGTAGCGTCTTGGCAAAGATCTATTAACGCAGCATGAAATGTTTCTGCATCCCCATCTTTTTGATCTTCGTGAAATTCCTGTTCCATACATTGCCTATTGCTTTACAATTGTCATTGGCAATACAATGCATGAAACTTACTCCCACTATAAGTCTGACACTGTCAGTCAAAAGAGCATTTCTCAAAAAAGCACTCTTTTCCCTATTATTCTCCTTGTGAGAGAAACCCCCGTGCCAAACCATCCCATAAAATCGTTTTCAAAGGCACTTCAAAGGCGATAGAGCGCCGTTGTCAAGTGAGAGGTACAATTTATCATCTTATACAAAAAAAGCCTCTCACAAGCCGTTTTTTTTAAGATTGCTTTTTGGCTTAAAAACATTATATCATTGGAGGTAAGGCGTGAGCCAGTTTTGCCAGGACGGTTTTACCGGATCTGCGAGGAGTTGACCGCCCTCCACGCCTTCTCATTTTCTCAAACATCGGCTCTCTTCACAAAAGCCAACATGGTTTTTCTCAAGTCGTTTTTTTAAAGATTGCTTTTAAACTTTTAAACTGTTACTTCTATCCACGAGGCGTGAGCCAGTTATACCAGGACGGTTTTACCGGATCTGCGAGGAGTTGACCGCCCTCCACGCCTTCTCATTTTCCTCGCCTCTTTTCCGTTAAGAACACAAGACTTTCTTCCTGTTGTTCTCTTTACAACAACCTCTCGCCCTTTTTTTCAGCCGCATCCAATAAGCGTCCAATTTCTCTAGAGTTTTTTTTATGCATGGAGGTCAACCACCATTCTTGTTTGCTTGCTACAAATTTGACCACAAAGCGCCACCATGTCCCACCACTTTCACCAAAAAACATAACACCCTGCGTATCTTTGCGTCTGATAACGCCATGGGGTTTTATGAATGTTTGAATGGCGCCTCGAAAATCCTCCAAGTGAAGATCACGCGCTTGATGCTCTAACAAAATATGTTTCACACTGTCTGCGGATAAGCGAATAAGAGAATTTTCCGCTGCAAAAACATCACCCACCTTTTGTGGTATCGGTGCAATCGGTATAAACCCGCGAGGCATCCGTCCTTCAAACATGGCTTCCAAAAGTGGTGAACCCACAATATCTTCAATGGCAATGCGTTTGTCATTGTCCCCCATCACAGAGACTTTATCACTCAAAAAATTGCTTAAATTTTGCGCGCGATGTTTCCCAGGGTTCAAATGCCAACCAGGATCAATGCCCTTTGGTATCTTCTCAATTTTCCCCGTTCGCTTATTGTGCCAAACCTGCTTTTCAACATGAAGTGGCTCTGCCCCCTCTTCATAGCCTAAATCTTCTGCTTCATAACGGCTTACCTGTCGCACACTGCATTTACACCGCCAACCATTAGGTGGATAAAGCCAATCCCAAACCGGATCATCAACAGGTGCGGTAAACCCCACCCAACTTTCATGTTCTAAACGCTTATGTTCTGAACTCGACAAAGCATAGGTGAGATAGGGCAAAAATTCTTTATTATTTTGTGTGCGCTCCCACTCGCCTGCTGCATGCGCACTCATGGTATTAGCCCAATAGACCGTCTCTAAGCGTTGCGGGCTGCCCAATTGCACCACGCTCTTTTCACCAGTTTTGGGGTCAATGCTGGTCTTTTTACCCCACCAACCCTTTTCCTGTAAAATCGGCATCAAATTTTTTTGAAAATCTTGAAAAGGAACTTGATGTTTTATGGCTTCTCCAACCGCTCGCTTAAAATCATCCAAAATGTCATAGCCTACCGATTTTGCTACCGTAAAGGAAAAAGCATGTTCTTCTGGTGCCACATCACGCCAATCAAAGCTTGGAACAAGTGCCTTGGCTTCAAAATAACGGGTGACCTCTTTAGGGGCGGTTTTAAAAAGTTCCTCATCCATGATACCCAAGCCCACGTGCAATCATTTGTACTTTTGCCAAGCGCGCTGCTAATGCGTGATGATCCATCTCACCTAGCAATTCATCCAAGCCTTTTAGGATATCCTCATAACTTTTTGCTTCTCTCACAAGCTTTTTAAAAGGCTCTAAAAGGGGTTCTAAGTCCTCTTCCCAGTCACTTAAAGCTTCTTCAGAAAGCCGGTCCAATTCGTCGTGATATTTCCCACCATGCTCTTTTCCACCCTTGCCCTCTCTTGTCACAGAAACATCAAAAGCACCCCCACAATCAGCACAAACATGAGCCTTTTGTCTTGCCTCACCATCCTCTTGTCCCCTCTCATCATCAAGCGCATTATCAGGAGCCTTTAAAACATCCTCTTCCTTTGTTGGTTGCGAAAAACCAATCTTATTGCGCACTTCTTGCGCCCCAACACGCAAACCCAAGGGCACAAGTTTTTCCAGTGCATCACTAATCGCTTTAATATCTTCATTTTCCGAAATCGGCCAATAGACAAGGGGGGCGCGCTCTTGGCGTCCAAAATTAATCTCAACAAAAGGCACAATCAAATCACGATTAGCCGTTAAAGCTAATTGGCGTGCATCAGCTCTGGCAATATCATGGCGCACATTTTCATGAATGCGCGCTTGCGAAAAGGACGAACCATCATCCGTCGTCATGGTTTGCCCCAACACACCTTTAGAAATTTGTCGATCTAAATATTCCGCCTTAGAAGCAAACACCGCATTGCCACTGCCCCCTGCCGCTTCAATAAATTCAATCTCCATCTCTTTGGGAATAATCGCTGCCGCATCACTGGATAAATCACGCACTGCTTGAATGAGAACCCGTCGCTCCTCATGAGAAGAGCTTGCCCCATATTTACCCACACGCAAAGGCATGCCATAAACTTCTAAAAATGCCATCCAATCTTTTAAGGTATAAGATTTAAACAAAAAAGCCCAAGCTGCAAGCCGCGCAAGCCCAGAACGAATAGGCAAACCGCTTTTTAACTTGGGTCTGTGAATAGAAAATTTATAAGCAGGCAATTCACTTCCATTAAAAGACCCCTCTTCTTTTAAACGCAAATGAAAACCATCCCGCCGATCCAATTGAAAAAACCGCTGGTCACGCCATTTCCAAGCAACCGGCCACCATTCCTTGGCACTCTTGTCCCACAAGGTTTCTACAACCGCATAACCTTTCCCCAAAGCATCCAATAAATCCGTCACATAATCATCAACAAAGGTAGGCGCACTAATCACTTCCCGCACCGCATCTGCTATCTTTTTGTCCTGTGCACTATTGCTTGCGGCAATCACTCCAGGCTCCACCCCTGTGAGAGCATTTTTACGCATGCCAAGCACAGCACGATAATGCAAATCACGCTCTTCCATATCATCGGCAAGTTGGAAAAACTGCTCTGGATGACCCTCTGCTGCCTGTTGTAAAATATCAGCAAGTTGCGCAGGGGTCAGACCACTGACAATGGTTTGTGACCACACATCACGAACACCGCCAACGGTAGGGCTTGCAACTTCTCGCTCCAACCCTTTGATATTAAGCGCCCTGCCCCACTGATCTAAAAGTTTTACCATCTCATCATCCCATCAATAAATTTTTGATCGCATTGTTGAAAAAAAAGGCGTTGAAAAGAGCGAGCTTTCATCAAAACGATAAGCCTCTCTCACAGGTGTATAATCATAAATTTCAGGAGTTTGGCGGCTGGCAAAATAAGCCAAAGCGCAAGCAATCGCGCTATCACCATGACGCATAAAACCATCACTGCCTTTAAAACGATGATTGTCTGGAATTTTCACAATGCCATTGACATAAGCAAGCGCTTGATGATCGGCAACAATGTCACTATCGCGCGGCAAAACAATCGTCCCATCCCCAAAAGCTTCTAAATAAGCCGGCATTTCCTTGCCATACCAACTTTGTGACAAGGGCACTTCCTTCACACAAGCCCCATAACGCTGCGCCGCTTTTTCGGCTAAATAAGCCCCATTGCCCCGCGCATCTAACGCGCCGCCCATCAAACGCGGCAAACCATTCACCCCATAAAATAAAATCTCTCTTTGTTGATCAAACGGCGTATTGCGCAATTCCACCATAAACCGTACACGGCGCACCAAATCTTGTCCCACCTCCATCACCACAATCGATGTCGCATCGCCACTCCGCGCAAAATCAACACCAAAAACATGTTGGCGCCGCCGGTCAAGCCCAGCATGAAGAGGTTTTATATGCTTCTCACACCAAGCAAAAGCAGCAACACTTCGTTGATGTTCCGATTGATTTTTAAAATCATCCACACAAGCAAAACGCAACAATGCAATGTCAGGCGCGCAACAATTTTCAATCTGCAAACGTGTTAAAGCCGCCCCTTCTTGATCGGCTGGTATGGCATCTAATTCTTGGCGCATCGCAGCCAAACGCACCCCATAAGAGGCACGAATTTGCTCTTCCCATTGTTGCTCAGATGCTAAACTCCACACCTCCCCCTTCATGGCACAAACCCGTTTAAACAAGCCATTTTTAACAGCAACACCAAAGGGGTAACAATGCACCGAAAAAGGCACTTTTCCCGCTCGCGCCTCACGGATCAGTTCATTGAAAGGATTGAGCACACCATTATGGGTGGAGATCACACGGATTTTTCCTCCCCAAATGAGCAAAGCATTGACAGCATCCAAAACAGCGCGCACATCTTGATGAAACGCCGCCTCGTCAATCACCACAATACCTTGTAACCCACGGATATTTTCAGGGCGGCTCGAAAGCGCCTCAACCCGAAACCCCGAAGCAAAACGCACCCGATAAGCAGAGATATATTTTGTTGAACCATCCGCCCTTTGATCAGAGAATAAAAATTCCTCAACATCCCCACTATGGCTCGTAATTGCCGAAGCAAAATGGCTCACATAGCCAATAAATTCCCGCCCCTTGTCTTTGGTGTCACCAATATAAAAAACATTATCGCCCCTCGCTTCACGTGCCGCCGCTGCAATCAGTGTATCATCCAAAGCTTCTGCAAAAGTAATGCCGGTCCGCCGCCCCTTTTCCACCAATTTTAATGGGGACTTATCTTCAATCCATGCCCGTTGATGCGCCATCAAAACGCCTTCCGCTAAGGGATCACTCTCTTTGGGAAAAGTACTTCTCTGCCAAATATCAAAACCACTTTGATGATCAAAGACATGACTTTTTGAAAAGGGCTGTTCAGCCATGTTTTACCCCCAACACCTGCGCACGAATAGCTCGCGCTGTTTCTTCTGAGAGCCCCGCCGCCGCTGCTGCTGCGTCAACCGCTTTGCTTGCTTTGCTGGTAAAATCTTTTTCCAACTTTTGCCGTCTGGTGGTCGACAAATGTTCAGCCGCCAACACGCCTTTAAGCGCATTGGCCAATTCTTGTGCTGCCTTTGGCGAAAGGTTTTTCCCACTGCTCAACGTGGAAAAAATCAACTCCTTAATCGCTGCCGCCGTCAAAAGAGTGATATTATCAGAAGCTTTAGCATCAAAGCGCTGCGAGAGGCTTGCTGCAATTTCTCTTGTCTGTTCTAGGCGCCGTGACATCACGGCTAGCCGCAAAGAATACCGATTAAAACTGGAAAAGGAGGGTATAGAAAAGCTTAAACCCGTTTCCTTTCGTAAAGCCTTCAAAGCTGCTTTAAATTCATCATAAATGGCTTTTTGCGTCTTCTCACGCCCATTTAAAGCCTCAGCAGCAGCAGCAATAATTTGATCACAAGCTTGCGGCAATAAATCAATCGCCGTTAAACGTCCACGCCCGACCTTGCGCATCCTTCACCTCGTCTTTTATTGATGAACGTTTAGGCCGCTTAATCCCCTCAATGGAAAAGCTCCGGTCTAAATGACGCGCTCCCCGTTCTGTTAATGCCGCAAGAAAAACCGAACCCACACATTTTAACGTAACAGCACCTTGATCTTCCATCCATGCCAATTCATTATGCACAAAATCGCGATCGCGCCTGATGCCATAACTGTATAAAAGCCGCTCAATCATCGCACTCGATAAAGTTTCACTGCGCTCACAAGCAAGCCCTTTTAAAATAATCAACCGCGCTTCTTCACGGATGATTTTATCCATATCTGCTTTCATTTCTTGGCATTCTCCAACAAAAACTCTTGCAAGCGCTCACCAATGGCTGCCACCGGTTGTAATTGTGCAGAAAGCGTGTTGAGACGACCATTCAATTTCTCCATATTCACTTCCAATCTTTGCAGCGCATCACGATCAGGCAAAAAGTCCATCTCTGTTTCTAACTTTTGCACACGCTCTTTAAGCGCCGTGATATCTTTCAGCATTTCCCGCGCACCTGAAGAAAAATAGGCTCTCAAAACCCCACAAATCGCAATAACCGATAACAATAAAGACAACCAGCCATTGGCAACACTGATATCCAAATTCACTTAAAAGTCCCCTCTCTTTTGCCTAAAATCGCCCGCTCCGCAGCTTTTCTGCGCTGTTCACAAATCAATAAAGCAGCACGATCACGCCCCCAATAGTGCACCACTTCACGCGCATTCAAAGCACGCTCTGGCAATAAAGCTGGGCGGGCACACGCCATGCGAACAACAGGCGGCAACTCAACCGATAAAAAATGATAAGAAAGGCTACCCACCGGCTTGTGTGTTGAGCAAGCGCACACGCTCAAGCCCAATGCCACCGCCAGTAACCGGCAACTTCCCATTGACTTCCTCCATTTTCACAAGCTTTTGTTCCAAAGCCGAAATCACCCCTTGCGCTTGATGCTCAGCTTCCAACGCTGCTTGTCTTTGTCGCTCTTGTACAAGCAGTGCACGTGCTGAAGCCTTGGCAATCTCCAACTGCCAATACAAATCACGCGCCTTTTCCGCCTTTAAAATTTGCGCTTTCATAAAGCCAAAAGCCGCCAACATCACACTGACCAAAAAAAGCAGACCAAAAGACAGTTTTGAAACAGGGCTAAACATTGCTTTTATCTCCCCACCTCGTTATCTCCACCCCATCATAGGAGCTGCTATGCCGCTTATGGGAATGTTTCCTATTAGAAAAATCCAACGAGCCAAAGCCACGATGCACCCCCAGATTGCCAACAATAATCGCCACCATCGAAGGAATAGAAATGCTCGCCATATCAACAATATGCGGAACCCCCCACAAACCACCAGAAACGAGCAAAAAAATAACCCCCCAAGCAAACCAAAAAGACCACCATAAATAGAGCCTAGAACCACGATAAGAGGGCTTCATGCCTTTACCTCGCCTCCAAGTCCCAAAAGCTTTTTGGCGCGGTTCAAATAAATCAAACGTTGCACAAGTCCATTTCTTCCCCCATTAATCGCCTTGGTAATCCCTAGATAATCATCTTGATCAGCCAGCCTATTCAAGCCTTTCATTTGCCAAAACCAAACAGCAGACCAAAGCGCTGCTGGAAACTTTTCCAGCTCTTGCGGAAATGCTTCACAATCAACCGCTTGTTCATCGACTAAGCACCAAAACCTCGTAAAACGGCGATAATTATTGCGCCCCGTCAATTGGATCAAACCACGCCCCTTAAAGTGCACCCCATCCCCAGGGTTGACATTGCCTAAATCACGCCGCCCCTCATAAGCGCGCCCTGAGGCATATTCACGCAGGGTAAAAAAGCCATCACTCTCATGGGCACATTGGCTTAAAAAATGGGCAATACGCAACGGTGTTGTGAGTGCCCCATAAGATAAAGCTTTAGGCAACACGCGTGCCATTTCAACAATAATAAAATCTTGGCGCGCATGATGCGCCAATTTAGGCGCAAGGCGATGAAGAAAAGAAGCATCTATTGAAATCATAACAAACCACTCAATGAATAAAAATTCATTCGCAGTTTATCGGATTTCAAACCCCCAATATAAGCCTGACACTGTCAGTCAAAACTCTCAATACTCATAAAACTCTGGAAATAATAAACCTTGTGGTTCTTGCAAAGAAATTTTCTTCTTCAAGCGATAGGCTGTGCGCACATGCATACCAGAAACAGCAGCTGCAGCATCAACCGACCAGCCTTTTTGCAACGCTTGCACCATTTTTTGCCGCCGTTCAGCATCTCTGCCAAGGGGGATAAGAAGGCGCACACCCGAACCATTAAAACAAAAATGGTTGATGAGTTGCTGCGCCTCTTCAAACCCAACAATTTCAATCAACCAATCCGCACTCTCAAGACGCCCGGGTATATAAACTTCTCGTCCACCAAAAGCCCGCATCATATTCCATGCTGCTTCACTGCCCGCAACATCAGCTATTTCACGCAATAAGGCAGGAAAATCGCTATAGATTTCCTCTTGCATACATGCTTACCCCTCGCTTTTAACACCTTTACGGATTTTCCGCCCCCAAACATTCATCACTTCTCTAAAGTCGCCCCCACTCATCTCACCAAAAGCTTTACCACT
This sequence comes from Bartonella sp. AA18HLJMS, assembly GCF_042197245.1. Classification (NCBI taxonomy): domain Bacteria; kingdom Pseudomonadati; phylum Pseudomonadota; class Alphaproteobacteria; order Hyphomicrobiales; family Bartonellaceae; genus Bartonella; species Bartonella sp. AA18HLJMS. The sequence goes on from NZ_JBHIRP010000017.1 coordinate 18,548, forward strand.
TAACGCCATAACACTTTGATGAAAAGATTCCACATCAAACACAGCATCGGGATTCAAACACTTCCATTGGGCACACAAAATGGAAATGCTTGGTTTCTTCCTCCATGAATCTTCGCGGTTTTTTCCTCTCCAGTCAACCCCACCCTCACGCTGCAACCAACCTTTCAATGCCTCAATAGCTCTGCATGCATCATCGCTATCGCGTAAAAAGCGAATATGATCAATCCCTGTCTGTCTTTTCACAAAGGCAAGCAACGCTTTATCTGAACGATCACGAATAATGCCAAGATTCCACCCAGCAATCCAAAGCGCCTGGAGCTTCTTAGCATATTTACCCTCTAAACGCTTCCCATTCGGCTTAAAACCAAACGCTTTCATTTCAGCGATAACCAAGTGCTTTTCTGAAAAATTCAAATCTTTCGCCGATTGCTTGCCTGTTAAGCGATAGAGCAGTGCGCGATAGGTCTCATCATCAAGACCTAACGCGCGTTTTCCCATATGAAGGACAGCTAAAGACATCTCCCTCCCCTCATGTCTTCGCCAGATCAATGGTCACAGCACGCCAAGCGCTTTCTAGGCTATCGCGCTCATAAAAACGCACATATTCCTTAGATGTCGTCACACGGATCGCTTCACGAATGGCACGCATCGCCTCTTTCCAGCGTGGATCATCAATATCCAAACGCAACAGCATAAAGATCTCGCCCCGATTCACCTTGCCTTCTTTATCCGTATTAAAAGCACGCGTAATAATCGCACGGATTTCAGGGCGTGCATCCGCAGACCATTCATTCAAACACTCATCAAGAAGGCTTTTGGCAATTTGCAATTGCGGTCCAAAATCAACACTTTCCTGAACTTGCACCTTAATACGTTGCAAACCATCAAAGCTTGTGTAAGTACAATTGCCCTTTTTGCCACGCCGCTCCACACCATATTCTTGCGCAAGCAAGCTATCAAAATCACTCAAATCCGCAATCGTATGGTTGTTAAAACGTGCAATCCTTGCCGATAACTCTTTCGCAAAACCCATAATTTTGCGCACCGTTTCATCCTCTAACAAATCCGCAGGGCGGATCAAACTTACCGGCACCAAAGCCCCTTTCGCATCCTTCATATAACGCGTACCTTCAAGTTCAATTTGTGGATTCATCACCAACTTCCTCCTGTGTTTTTTGAAACCGACGAAATGGCACAACATCCCCTGAAGAAGGCGCACATCCCGCTTTTATTTGCCAACGACACCGCATAAGCTCATGACCTAAAACGTGGTTATAGCCTGCCAAACGACGCAAATACTCATTCAATTCTCGAACATCTTGTCCATGCATAAAAATGCCATTCACCTCATACTGTAAAAAGGCAGAGCGCAAAGCAATCAAGCACTCTCTCACCATATAAGGGTTCCGTTCCATCATTTTCCGCCTCCAAAATCCATATAAATCACACGATTGCTCTCATCCGCATCAGAGCTGTCACACTCAGCCAAAACTTCTGCAACTTCAGCTTCCAAAACCGCATCCGCTTCCCCCAAACGGTGAACACTCAACTCCAATTCAAGCAATAACGCCAAATCAACACACAATTTAAGCTTTTCTCCAATATCAAAACCGCATTGATAATCGTCATAAAGACCAACAAGCGTATCGGATAATTCTTTGTCGCATAAAGAGATCATGCCAATTCCTCCACGTCACGGTTTTTCCATGCCGCTTTGACATGTTTCAAAGTCACCTCACACCCATCTCCAAGCGCTGCCATGCGTGCCAACATCATGGTTTTGTCAATTTGCCGCAAAGCTCCAGCCTTTAAGCCAATCCCTGTCAAAAACTTTATCGCACCAACATCCTCAATCCCCCAATCATGAATGCGCGCAGCAATATCCTCACTATAGGGCTTGCGCCGTTTCAGATGCATCGCCAATCGGCTTTTAATTTGCGCATAAGAGGGACCATTTTGACGATGAACCAACCGCCCCGAGATCTCATCATTCCCAACCAAAGCGAGCCCCGTACCATTAATATCAACAAAATGGCGCAACTGATTAATCGCTTCATCCGTTAAATTTTGCGCTTCATCAACAATCAACAACGTACCACTGCCCACGCGCTCTAATTTCTTACCAATCGCACGTGTTAAGCGGGTGGGATTATATTCCACCACTTCCAATTCTGCTGCCATATCATTCAAAATACCGTGAACACTGCGCGTATGCGGGCTGGCTGTCACCAGATAAACATGCGGGCGGGTAGAGCGATAATGACGGCAGGTTTCGGTCTTACCACTGCCCGCATCAAGCGTAATCATCACCATATCCCCCGTACTTTGTGCCAGTGTTAAAGTATCAATAATCTCACTGGCAATTCGATTCCTCTGAAAGGCTGGTTTTTCAGGGATCTTCTCCAAAAACCCCGCCGTTTCCTTTAAAACCTCAACCCATTGTTGAACCTTTGCATTTTGCTTACCCAATTGCCCCGCATAACTACCCGCATACCATTGCGAAAACGTCCCATCCGGCATGCCTATGCGCCGCGCCACCTCTGCTTTCGACCAATCATTCATTTGCCCCAAAGCTCTCACCGCATCCACAAGCTCATTCCATAAAGCAATGTCATCACTGTTGCGGTTTTGTGCTGTGCCATTAGGCTGGATTTTAGGTCGCGCCCAAGGATTTTTATCGACCGTTGCATTTATCGCGTTTTTCATCTATAATCTCCCTCTCGTATTGATCTAGATTCGTATTGATTTTAGATTTTATTGAATGGGTAGGCTCCCACCTACCCATTTTTGTTACTCTAAAGCCGTACGCGATACTAAAACGGCTAACCTTGCAAATCCCCTCTCTTTCTCACACATCAGGGAACTTGCTAACTCCACGCATCTCACCCGATCAGGCAAAGATACCTAGAAACTTCATGTATTGATTAGACTATGAAATGGATAAGATTCCTCCCCCCTTTCTTTGTTAACGCTTCAACCCCGCACATGGACCTCAACCGGTCCCCTTAAATCCCCCCCTCTCTTTCCCTATTTCCTTATTCTATTGCTTGGGAAACTTGATCACTTCACGCCCCTCATCAGAGGCGGAAAGCTTTCTCAAAGCTTTATGCAAGTGTTGACTGAATTCTTCCTCCCCCAAAGCCTCATCATCGTCTGCTTTCAAAGCTAAATTCCCCAAATTGTTTGGCATCAAGCGGCTCACCTTTGGCTTTATCGGAAGCTTCGATTTGAACGCTTCATCCTTTTTCTCAAGGCGACCATAAACATCGGCCAAGTGATCAGGCGCAAGCTTTGCCGCTAGCTGTTTTTCTGCTTTAACAGCCTTCACATATTCTTTACGCAAACGCCCATTCAAGCGCGCCGCCTGCTGGTCATAAAAACCTACATCAGAAAGGCATGGTGCCAAACAAAGCAACCGATTGTTCAAATCATAAACCCGTAAATCTTGATGCAAATTATCCGGATCAAAGCGTACAATCACTTTTTTCCCCGCATGCTCATTCAACGCCCGCGCCCAATAACGATTGCCATAAAAATGGATCTCCCCCGTACCCTTTTGCGCACGCAACGCCTCTGAGGTTAAAAGCCATAAAGCCCGTTGTGCCGCCGTTGCTTGCCGAATAATCGTCCCCTCGGCTTGCAAACTCTCAGTAAAGGTCTCATCAAAACTGCGCCCCGCACAATTAACCGCCTTACGCCCCGCTTGCGCATTATGTGCACAAATTTGCGCACCAACATGGGCTTTAAATTCTTCAAATCCTATCGCGCGCTTGCCATAATCTTCAGGCTTGGCATCCGGTTTATTGCCCGTATAAGCCCCCGCACAAAAGGGATGTTTAGAAATCGCTTCTGCCAGATCACGCCATGCCCGCTCAATCGGTTTAGACTGTCCGCTATAAGGGGTGGTCCATTGCAATTGCACACCCAAACTCGTCAAAAGCCCTCGCGGATCATCCGGCTTAATCTTAAAACGAAAGCGATTTTGCACACCTCCAGAAATCCACTTGCTGGTAAAGGCACGCCCATTATCCAAGGTCATGCGCTCTGGTATGCCATAAGCTTCCACCATATCCCCAATCACCAAACGAACGATTTCCCAAGTCTCAGCATCTGACAAGCGCCACGATAAAATCTTGCCCGAATAAAGATCTTGAATGGCAATCAAATAAAGCCGCACAGGCTTTTCTGTCCAAGGAACATTCACAAAAACATCCAGCTTATGTCCATCCATATTCACTGCTTGCAATGCATGCAAGCTTGAGCGATCACGCCGTTGGGCTGGATAAAGCTTTTTTGCCTTTTCTTCTCCCTCACGCGCTAAAACCACAACCGCTTTGGAAATTTGCGCCTTAAAACGACGCCGCAAAGCCCGCTCAGAAGGAATGGGCTGCCAACCCCGCTCCTGTGCAACCGAAACCATCCGCCGATAACATGCCGAAAAAGCAGGTTTAGAGGGGCGCAAATAATCCGAACAAAAAACCTCCCACGCCCCCTCATGACACGGCGCAAATTGCGAAAAACTCTCCTCACCATAACAAGGCGCTAAAGCTGCCAACCAATCAGGGCGCTCATACCCCTCCACCATCTGCCGCCAATTAAAAAGCGACATCCGACTTACACCAAATTGCACCGCACTCAAACTTGCCGCATCATGCACACCCATACCGGCATGGAGCAAATCTTCCCAAAAGCAAAGTGCCTTCAAACGCTCTTCACAGCGCCTTTTATGCGCCTTTGAAAGCCCCTCATAACGCACCCAAATACTTGTCTTTTGCTCCCCTTGCGTTTGTTTCACATCAACAGCCCCACCAAACCGCACCAACAACGCCGCCCGCGCCCCCTCCGGCAATAAAGAGATGTGATACTCCCAAACCGGCTTGGTTTTGCCTCCCACTTTCCTCGAAAGTTCAGAGTTTTTTCTCCAATATGCCCGTCCGTGGTTTTCAAGACTTTTATATGTTTTCGGCAACCCTGGCAAAGCTGCCTCAGCCAATTCGGCAATAGTAAACCATTCCTTCATGGCTGCCCCCTTTTAATTTGCACCGGCGTTGCGCGCATGGCTTTCAATTGCGCTGCAATCTCCCGCTGTTCCTGCTGAAGCCGCGCAATTTCTGCTAAACGTGCCTCATCCCCTTGCAACAGCAATAATCCATCTTCACTCACCACCTCATCCCAGAGCCAAAATGCCTCTGTCGCCCGCACAAATGCCTTAAACCGCGGCAGGGAAATATCCACCTGCTTACTTTCCGCAACATAAGCATCCAAACTTGCCTTACTTAAACACCCAATCCCTAAATAATGCGCCATACGCTCCGCAATCACACTGCGCTCAACTCGGCATTCACGCAAAGCACGCGCCATCGCACGCTTAATGCGTGAGCGAAACCGCCCTAAATCAATCTGCGCAACGGGTTCACGACAGGGAAAAACCGGCTTTTGGAAAAAATCAAGCTGCCCGCAACCATGCCTCTTCATGCCTGCTCCTCCCCACATTCTCTTGCAAGATAATCACAAAACCGCGCCTTTGTCTGCGCATCTGCTCTCTGCCACACCCCTAATAACTGAGCAAAAATCCGTTCCTGTTCATTGATTTGCGGCGGCGTATTAACCCCATTGACCAAATCAACAGCCCGCCGCAAATCTCCCTCAACCTGTTGCAAAGCAATCGCCACCCGCCGTTGCGCAACCGGCTCCATCTTTGCTAATTTTAACAACTGCGCTTGGTTATCAGCCAATGCCGTCCCCCGCAAAACAGAGCGCAACTCCGGCTGTAAATGTTGGGCAATACAGTTAAGACGTTTTACTGAAACTTGAGACAAACCAATACGATCCGCCACATGTTTAGAAAAGCACAAAGTTATCCCTTTTGCGCCACTTTCTTCACTCGTATAAAAAATAGGATCAACTTGATCCAATTTCTCTAAATGTCCATCACCGCCGATCAAAGGATCAACTTGATCCTTTGATTTTTCATCCCCTTCACACCCAGTTTCATGATGCTCTGAAGAACTATCATTTGGCAAAGGTGCAACTTGCACCTTTGCCACTTTGTCCTTTGTATATTGATTACCACCGATCAAAGGGTAATGTTTACCCTTTGATTTTCTGTCCCCACCAACCTTAATCTCCCCATACTTTTTTTCCCACAATTCGCGGTAAGTCTGGACAAAAAGCGCACGATCAATAACAGACAATTCATTGCGAAAGAGGTTTTCAGCCACTTCTAAAAGCGCAGCATTGTCCTTATCAGCCTGCACCACAACGGCATCAATGTCACTATAGCCCAAAAGCTCCGCAGCACGAAGCCGATGCGCACCAGCAATAAGCGTATAATTGCCCTCTTTAGCATTGGGGGTATGGCGCACCGTAATCGGATTCATCAATCCCTCCCGCGCCATCGATTGCGCAAGCGCCTTGGCATGCTCATCATCCACAGGGCGTATACGCTCCGGCACCACAATCACATCAAGAGCAAGCTTTTGAAACTGTGCCATCACGCCGCCGCCTTTCTGATCTCTTTAAAGAATAAATCCATCGCACGCCCCGCCCATCTTCGATAAGCTTTCGCAAAAACGGGTTCTTCCAAACGCCGGTTAATCACTTGCATAGATAGAGAAATAGAAGTCCGCTGACGTGCCTGTATCGCAACAATACGCCGCCGTGGCACCTCAAACTGATAATGCAAGATATGAATAACAATCTGTCGTGCTAACGCCGCATCAAATAAGCCATGCGGAGGGTCAATAATATACCGGATCGGCAGATGCTTAAATCCACGACTCACGGCTTTTAAAGAACAGGAAAGCATCACCTGTAAACGTTCAACTTCTGAATAAGGATTAACGATATCGTTTCTGACATCTGGGGTCCATAAATTATAAGCAGCAACCATAACCACCCCCTATAAAAACAATATGACCACCATCTAACCGCCAAAACCAACCCATCCAAACGGCTGTTCTATGATGCAACTCTCTGCAATTTATCTTGCCCATTTCGTATTGATCTTTAGACATTGATAAACCTTTTTATCTTATGGTATTTAAATTCATGGCAAATGCGCAAAAACGCAAAGCCGTGTAACGAAGTTCAAGCAGCATTCCCACGCAAAGCAGAATGCGCACGCGAATCTGTATTGGCATGTTTTGCTGCTTTAAAAATGCGACGGCGACTTTTGGGGTAGCGGTCGCTAAAAACCTGCTCGACGGGCAAACCGATAAAATCGGCAATAGCACGTTCGGCTTTCTCGTTAGACCGTGTCCAAATGTGTTGAACACTGGATGACGAGAGTTGATAAGCTTTCGCGAGCTCCGCCAAGGTCATATTACGGCGGCGTAGCTCGGCTAAAATACTATGGCGATCCCATACTTGGATGCATGTTTGGGTGGTTGTCATAAACTTCGCTCCTGCTTCAAACGGATGCTCAAACCATCCGTTTTTTGTGGGGTTAATTGTAAAATATCTGCCCTCTATATCGGGCGGTAATAACAGTTAAAACCATTTTACGGGTTTGTCAACCCGTAAAATGGTCTTAATGGGTATTTTTTTGGCACGTTTAGAAACAGAACCTAAAACACCATTGGCAAAACGCCTACGTGAAATAAGACGAATCCTCGGAAACGAAGAACGCGGTGCTTTTGCCAAATCTCTTAATTTGGCAAAAAATACGCTTGCAAATTATGAGCTCGGTATAAATGAGCCACCAGCATCTATCGTAATTGCCTATCACAAAATTTATGGCGTAGACTTTCATTGGCTTCTCACTGGAGAAGGCGAAATGTTTAGTGATATGGCAAAAGCGAAAGCAGCTGGTTTTAAACCACAAACTATCCCTGCTGGTCTCATGAAAAAGCTTGGTCGCATAGCTTATACAACCTATCGCGATGCAAATATAAAACTCCCCCCTGAAGATATAGCGGAATTAGCGGCAGAGCTTTGTATAAAGTTGCAAGAGCTTGTTCAAGACATCAACGACACGGAAGAAGTAGAAGCGACTTTCCCTCTTCTTAAAATTCATTTAAAGCGTCAAATAGAAGCTGAAAAAGAACACTCCAAAGCTGCACAAAATACGGCTTAATGCTACTCTAAGATGAATGGGGGAAGCTCTTTTTAAAATCCTGTAATTTAAGCTAACCTAAATATGAATAAGGAGCATTTTTGGCACGCCCCGAACTAGAACCTAAAACACCATTGGCAAAACGCCTACGTGAAATAAGACGAATCTACGGAAATGAAGAACGTAGTATCTTTGCGCAACGGCTTAATTTACAACGTGGCACCCTTGCCAATTATGAAATTGGAGCACACGAACCAACATGCTCAACAATTAACGCCTATTATACGGCCTATAACATTAATCCTCATTGGCTCGTTACGGGTGAAGGCGAAATGTTTACAGACATGGCAAAAGCGAAAGCAGCAGGTTTTAAAGCACCCACTATTCCCACTGGACTCATGAAAAAGCTTGGTCGCATAGCTTATACAACCCATCGCGATGCAAATATAAAGATCCCCCCTGAAGATATAGCGGAACTCGCGGCAGAACTTTATGGAAAACTGCAAGAGCTTGTTCAAGATATCAACGACACGGAAGAAGTCGAGCTTATTTTACCTCTTCTAAAATTGCATTTAAAGCGTCAAATAGAGGCTGAAAATGCGCATTCAGAAACTACATAAGATACAGCTTAATGCCTCTCTAAAATGAAAAATGAAAGTGGAAATCTTTTTACATTAAAAAATTTATATAAATTATTGATAAACAATACTTTTTACTCAATTTTTAGAGATTTCCACTTATATATGGAAATCTTTTTTGCTTTTTTGGTTATTTTTGGCTGATTTTGACGTCAATTGAACTTTTGGAGTGATTTTTTTCACAGGGTCTTCAAAGGCGGTTTTCTGGGCTTTCACAGACTTTTCAAAATTTTTCACAGGGTTTTCACAGACCTTTCAAAGCCCTCTCTCATTTTTACCTTTAAAACGCACTTTTTTCTGATTTTCACTCTTTTTAGCTCTTTTTTACAATTTTAGGTGTCAAAATCTATTTTGACAAAACGCGCATTTAATGCTAAATTTTATACATAAAAACAACAAATTACCACGTATTCCTACCTAATCCCACCTTTTCCCACTTAGTATAAAACCTAGTGTCAAACTACATTGTATATTTTGACTGTAGCTTGCCAGCGGGTTTTGTATATTTTGCCACTAGGTTTTGTACCAATTTATTTTTTCTC
>NZ_JBHIRP010000018.1:0-24742 GCF_042197245.1 Bartonella sp. AA18HLJMS
TTAAATTCACCAAAATATTTCGTAATCGCTGCTGTCAACGAGGTCTTCCCATGATCAACGTGACCAATCGTACCAATGTTAACATGCGGTTTTGTTCGTTCAAACTTGCTCTTCGCCATTTGAGCTCTCCATTTTCCGTCCAAGCTAAGGACTAAGTTAAAAATTAATTACCAACCTGAAATTACGCGTATTTCTTTTGAATCTCCAAAGCAACAGCTGAAGGCACAGGCTCGTAATGATCAAACTGCATTGTATACTGCGCACGCCCCTGACTCATAGAGCGAAGAGTATTCACATAACCAAACATATTTGCCAAAGGAACCATTGCATTCACAACCGTTGCAATGCCGCGCGCTTCAGTTCCTGAAATCTGTCCCCGACGAGAATTGAGATCACCAATAACATCACCAACATAATCATCTGGTGTAACAACTTCCACCTTCATGATCGGTTCAAGAAGCTGTGCACCAGCCTTTTTTGCCCCATCACGAAAAGCCGCACGAGCAGCAATCTCAAAAGCCAAAACCGAAGAATCAACATCGTGATAGCCACCATCAATGAGAGTCGCTTTTACACCAAGCATAGGAAAGCCCGCAAGAGGACCTGACCCCATAACACTCTCAATCCCTTTTTGGACACCGGGAATATATTCTTTAGGAACAGCACCACCAACAATCTTTGACTCAAAAATAAAGTCATCACCATCATGAGGCTCAAAAACAATTTTCACACGAGCAAATTGACCTGCACCACCCGATTGTTTCTTATGCGTATAATCAATTTCCGCCATTTTAGTAATTGACTCACGATAAGCAACTTGAGGCTGCCCAACATTTGCTTCAACCTTAAACTCACGCCGCATACGATCAACAATAATATCAAGATGAAGCTCACCCATTCCAGCTATAATAGTCTGACCAGATTCCTCATCCGATTTAACACGAAATGAAGGATCTTCGGCGGCTAGACGGTTAAGAGCAATACCCATTTTTTCTTGATCTGCTTTTGTCTTTGGTTCAATTGCAATCTCAATAACAGGCTCTGGAAATTCCATCCTCTCCAAAATAACAGGCTTCAAAGGATCACAAAGAGTATCCCCTGTTGTCGTCTCCTTAAGTCCTGCAAGAGCAACAATATCACCAGCAAATGCTTCTTCAATATCCTCACGAGAATTTGAATGCATTTGAAGCATACGCCCCAAACGCTCTTTTTTCTTTTTCACAGTATTCTCAAGAGAAATACCTTTCTGAACTTTACCTGAGTAAATACGACAGAACGTCAATGAACCAACAAAAGGATCATTCATAATTTTAAAAGCAAGCATAGATAACGGAGCATCATCAGAAGATTCGCGTGTCGTCTCAGCCTCAGTCTTTACATCAATACCCTTAATCGCCGGAATATCAATTGGAGAAGGAAGATAGGAAACAACAGCATCCAAAAGTGGCTGCACCCCCTTGTTTTTAAAAGCCGTACCACAAAGAACCGGATGAAACTGAACTTCTACTGTCCCCCTACGAATGAGAGAAACAAGCTGCTCGTTGGTTGGCATAACACCTTCCAAATAAGCCTCTGTCGCAGCTTCATCAACCTCCACAGCCATCTCAATCAATTTCTCGCGATATTCTTCAGCTTTCTCCTTTAAATCAGAGGGAATTTCACTTATCACTGCCGAGGCACCAATAGAACCATCCCACTTTAAAGCCTTCATTTCTACAAGATCAACAACACCTTCAAAGTCATTTTCAGCACCAATCGGCAACTGCAAAACAAGCGCTTTAGCACCTAACCGAGAACCAACCATCTCCACACTACGATAAAAGTCAGCTCCTATTTTGTCCATTTTATTAACAAAAACCATACGAGGCACGCGATACTTCTCAGCTTGCCGCCAAACAGTTTCCGTCTGAGGCTCCACACCAGCATTTGCATCCAACAAGGCTATTGCACCATCAAGAACACGCAAAGAGCGCTCAACTTCAATCGTAAAATCAACGTGCCCTGGCGTATCAATAATATTAAAGCGACGCTTCCGACCGTCTTGCCCTTCCCAAAATGTTGTTGTCGCAGCAGACGTAATCGTAATACCACGCTCCTGCTCCTGCTCCATCCAATCCATTGTAGAAGCACCATCATGGGTCTCGCCAATTTTATGATTCTTACCGGTATAGAACAGAATACGTTCAGTCATCGTAGTCTTACCAGCATCAATATGCGCCATAATACCAAAATTACGATAATCTTCAATTTTATATTCGCGAGCCATTATATTTGCCTTAGTTTAAAACTTCTACCAGCGATAGTGAGAAAAAGCACGATTAGCTTCAGCCATACGATGAACATCTTCACGCTTTTTCACGGCAGAACCACGATTATTAGCCGCATCCATCAATTCACCAGATAAACGCTCAATCATCGTCGTTTCATTTCGACCACGTGCCGCCGCAATCAACCAACGAATAGCAAGAGCCTGACGACGATCAGGACGAACATCAATCGGAACTTGATAAGTAGCACCACCAACACGGCGTGAACGAACCTCAATGTGAGGAGCAACATTCTCTAAAGCTCGATGAAATAGAGCCACAGGATCTGTTTTTACTCTTTTTTCTACAGAATCGAGCGCACCATAAACAATACGCTCTGCAACTGATTTTTTACCATCAAACATAATGGCATTCATAAATTTCATAATAACCAAATCACCAAATTTTGGATCTGGATTAATCTCACGCTTTTCTGCTCTATGACGACGGGACATTGGCTTTGTCTCTCAATATTATTTTGGACGCTTCGCGCCATACTTTGAACGACGCTGTTTACGATTCTTGACACCCTGCGTATCAAGCAAACCACGAATAATGTGATAACGAACTCCTGGCAAATCTTTCACACGACCACCACGAATCATTACAACAGAGTGCTCTTGAAGATTATGTCCCTCTCCAGGAATATAACCAATCACCTCAAATCCATTCGTCAAGCGAATTTTAGCAACTTTACGAAGAGCAGAATTAGGTTTCTTCGGTGTTGTTGTATAAACACGCGTACAAACACCACGTTTCTGCGGATTCGACTGCAGAGCAGGAACCTTATTACGTTTAACTGGCGCCACACGCGGCTTGCGAATCAACTGGTTTACGGTAGGCATGCAACCTTCCTCTTTTCGATCTACATTCGTCTCACCCAATCGGGCTTTTCTATTTTCATTTCTATCCACCCCAACAAAATCGAAGCAGATATCTAAGTCTACACACAAAATCGGGCATACCTGTACAAAACAGTTTACCCGACCATAAGCAGAGAAGGCAATAGCCTTTTGCACTAGCATTTGCTTTTAATCTTCTTAACACCTGTGAATAATTTTCCGGCTCATATCCAAAACACCTGATTACATCCACATCGGTTATGTTCATTTCTAATAGCGAGAACACGTACATTCGTCAAGAACTAAACAGCAGAAAGTTTTTAAAAATGAAAATAAATTAAATTTTAAAGCTTTAAATTTGCTTTTACCGCTACTCTTGATAAATTAATTTACCATAGTAATATCCCCTATAAACAAAAAAACAGCGATGTGACTGTAGTAAAACATAGCAGTAAATTGAATTGCATATTTGATATCTAATGATGAGCACCATGAAAATAGCAACGTGGAATATTGCTGGAATAAAAGCGCGACATGAAACATTATGTCAATGGCTGCAGCAAAGCCAACCGGACATCGTCTGTTTACAGGAAATTAAAAGTATTGATGAAAATTTTCCACGCGATACAATTGAAAATTTAGGTTACCATATAGAAACACACGGACAAAAAAGTTTTAATGGCGTTGCGATTCTCTCTAAAAAAACACCAGATGAAGTGATCCGTCGATTACCAGGCAATGATAATGATAAACAAACACGTTACATTGAAGCTGTTTATTCAACAAACAAAGGTGTTGTTCGTGTTGCATCTCTCTATTTGCCAAATGGGAATCCTATTGAGAGTGAAAAATATTCCTATAAGATAGAATGGATGGAAAGATTATATACACATGCAAAATCATTGCTTGCGTATGAAGAACCTCTTATTCTAGCAGGTGATTATAATGTCATCCCCACTCCATTAGATGCAAAAAAACCTCAAGAATGGTATCAAGATGCCTTATTTCTTCGAGAAACAAGAAAAGCATTCCAACGTATTCTTCATTTAGGTTTTTATGATGCTATCCGGAATGTCACCGATACTCCCTCCTTCAGTTTTTGGGATTTTCAGGCAGGTGCCTGGCCTAAGAATAATGGAATTCGCATTGATCATTTATTATTATCACCAGAAGCTGTTGATCAATTAATTTGCGCTCATAGCCAAACAGAAGTAAGGGGATATCAAAAACCATCCGACCACGTTCCTGTTTGGATTCACCTTAATATCAATTAAGAAAGTAAAATCCTCATTTCATGAGACAACAAAAAAATTCCACTCAAAAATAATAACTATGCTACAGCATATAAACAGTATATCCTAAGCAAATAAAATAAAAATAAATGAATGGAGGACATAAATGAAGAAATCATTATTAATGCTTATTGCAGCAACGGCCATTGGATTCTCAAGTTTCGCGCATGCTGAACATGATACTCTTGAAAAAATAAAACGAACAGGGGAAATTACTTTAGGTGTCCGTGAATCATCTGGTTTAGCCTACGCCCTTGGTAATAATAAATATGTAGGTTTTCATACAGAAATGGCAGAACGGATTATTGATGATATCTCAAAAAAAATTGGTAAACCAATTAAAATTCATTATCTTCCCATCACTTCTCAAAATAGAATTCCTCTCTTAAAAAATAAAACCTATGATTTTGAGTGCGGCTCAACAACACATGATATTGCCCGCAGTAAAGAAGCAGCATTTGCTTATACGACATACATTGAAGAGGTTCGGATTGCTGTAAAGAAAAACTCTAACATTAAATCTCTTGAGGATTTAAATGGAAAAACAGTTGCAACGACCACCGGTACAACATCTGTTCAACTTATTCGTAAAAATAAACGTGCAAAAAACATTCAGTTTAAAGTTTTAAAGGGGAAAGATCACGGAGATAGTTTTTTATTATTAGAATCTGGTAAGGCAGATGCTTTTGTCATGGACGCTTCAATTCTTGCTGGACATATTGCTAAATCAAAGAATCCATCTGATTATGTCATTCTTGATACTGTACTTTCAGTCGAACCTATTGCCTGTATGCTCAGATTAAATGACAAAAAATTTGAACAAACAATCAACGATAGTATCGTACGTCAGATTAAAGATGAATCACTGGAAAAGCTTTATAATAAGTGGTTTATGAAACCGATCCCACCTGCTAACACTGTTATGAACCTTCCCTTATCAAAACAAACAAGATATGCTTGGGATCACCCAAATAATAAGCCTCGAGAAAGCTACGCAGAAAAAGATTTATAGAGTTTAATAAAGAAGAACCACACTCTTTTGAAATTGAGTGTGGTTTATATTTTAATTCACTTTTTAATAAATCTGGACTATGTAGATGCGCGTGGTTTATTGTCCTATTTGTGAATGACTAATTTGAGGGAATATCAATTAATGGACTTTTCTTTCCTTTGTAGAGATGACCTTACTCAAACATTGGTAACAGGATGCTTGGGAACTCCCGGCGTAAGTCATACCTATTTAGATACACTTCTCGATGGCTTAAAAAATACAATTATATTATCTATCACTTCACTTATATTAGCTGTATTGTGTGGTGTTATTATAGGAACAATGCGCACTTTACCCAAAACATCCATAATCAATTATATATTTCGCACTATCGGTACTATTTGGGTAGAGATTATGCGTAATATTCCCCTCCTTGTACAAGTGTTTTTGTGGTATTTTGTTGTTCCGAAGATTTATCCACCAGCGATGAAATTTTCCCCCATTCTCTTAATAACATGCGCATTGGGATTCTTTACATCTGCACGCATTGCTGAACAGGTTCGTTCAGGCATTGAAGCGATTCCTTCTGGACAACGCTATGCTGCTATGGCAATGGGATTTACAACTTATCAAAGTTATCGCTATATTATACTACCACGTGCTATACGTGCAATTATGCCACCTCTTACTTCAGAAGCAATGGGGATTGTGAAAAATTCATCTATAGCATTCGCCGTTTCAATAAATGAGCTCATGCAATTTCAATACCAAACAATTGAAGAAGTAAGCCATGTTTACGAAAATTATTTGCTTGTTACGATCCTTTATATTCTAATAGCCTTATTCGTATTCATTGTGATGACAGTCATTGAACAAATACTCAAAATTCCTAATTTTCAAACAAAGGGAAATTGAATATGATGAATTTCATAAGCTCTCAGTTTGGACTTTATTTTCCTTTCAATTTTTCCGACTTTGATTTTTCCTTTTTTACCTTTGATGTATTTCGTTCTTACATTTTATCAGGTTTACTCTTTAGCGTTTTTCTAACTCTTTTTGCAACGGTATTGGGGTTTGTTTTCGGCACACTTTTAGCAATGATGCGCCTTTCTTCCATAAAACTTCTTTCTTGGTTTGCAATCAGTTACATAACAGCTATGCGTTCAATACCACTTGTGATGGTTATCTTATGGTTTTTCGTGCTTCTGCCTTTTTTAACTGGTATATCCATTGGTGCAAATAAATCAGCACTCATTACCTTTACCGCATTTGAAACGGCTTATTTTGCTGAGATTATGCGTGCTGGAATCAATTCAGTTCCGCAAGGACAAAAATATGCAGGACAAGCTCTTGGAATGACATATTGGCAAAGTATGTACATTGTCATTCTTCCTCAAGCCTTTAGAGATATGCTTCCAGTCTTTTTAACACAAGTTATTATCCTTTTTCAGGATACAACCCTTGTTTATGCCATCAGTGGTCATAGCCTTTTGAATGGTTTTGATATTGCTGCTAATAATTTTGGTGTAAAGCAAGAAGCTTATATCTTAGCAGCTATTTTCTATTTTGTTATCTGTTTTACACTGTCACAAATAGTTTTGTATTTACAAAAAAAAGTATCCATTATTCGCTAACAGGAAAAAAAATGTCTACTCATATGATCGAAATAAAAAATGTTTCTAATTGGTATGGCGAAATTAAAGTCCTTAAAAACTGTACAACTAACATTAATAAAGGAGAAGTCGTTGTCGTTTGTGGTCCATCAGGCTCAGGAAAGTCAACACTCATTAAAACTATTAACGCTCTCGTCCCTTTTCAAAAAGGTGAAATTTGGATTAATGGAATACCAGTTCATTCAAAAAAAACGAATCTGCCTAAATTGCGAAGTCAGGTAGGAATGGTGTTTCAACACTTCGAGCTTTTCCCCCATTTATCTGTCACAGAAAATTTGACAATTGCACAAATCAAAGTCCTAAAACGAAGCAAAAAAGAAGCACTTGAACGTGGATTGTTATATCTTGAACGCGTTGGACTCATTGAACACAAAGATAAATATCCAGGTCAACTTTCTGGAGGGCAACAACAACGTGTTGCTATTGCACGTGCCTTAACTATGGATCCACTTGTCATGCTTTTTGATGAACCAACATCTGCTCTAGATCCTGAAATGGTAGGTGAAGTACTCGATGTCATGATTAGCTTAGCAGAAGAAGGTATGACGATGATTTGTGTAACCCATGAAATGGGATTTGCACAAAAAGTATCGGAGCGTGTTATTTTCATAGATCAAGGAACAATTCTTGAAGACTGCTCATCTAAAGAGTTCTTTTCTGATCCGCAAGCAAGAAAACCGAGAACGCAAGAATTCTTGTCTAAAATCCTAAGTCATTAGCCGTTAGATTATCAAAAAAACCTATCTTTACTATGAACTTGTATACAAGAAAACAGAGTTTAATATAAGATGAGAGAATGTAAAAATATTACAATCAGATGTTTAAAAACTGTTATTCTTTAAAATCTCAGCAATCAGTTAAATTGCTGTACGTCTCTCAGATTCATTACAAAGAGCAAAAGCCTCTTCTTGCAAAGGTGAATCCAATTTTCGTCTTTTACGTTAGCTTTTTATAGGCAGCAGTTAACATTGCTGCCCCACGGACAATTTTTCCTTCTTTAAGCAGTATATTTCCAAGCATTGCTTGGGCAGAAGGATTTTCTTTTTTTGCTGAAAGTTGAAACCATCGTGCTGCTTGTAAAGGATTTTTCTCCCTTCCCCCTCCCTTTAAAAATATTTTTCCTAAATGATACTGAGCTTTAGGATTTCCATAGTTTACCGCAGCCTGCATATAAAGATGAGAAGCATAAGAAGGATCAGGTTTCACAGGTGATTGAGGAATACCTTTTTTTATATATCCGGCAAGTTTAATCAATGCATCAGAAACATAACTTTCATCCTCTGAACCAAGATCAGCACCTTTTTCAACAATATATGCAAAAAAATTATATGCCTTATAATCATTTTTAGGGACACCATCACCGTTTGCACAGATAGAGCCAAGTTTCCAATTCGCACCAATATAGCCTCTCTTAGCAGCACAACGTAATGCTGCAATAGCCTGAGTTATATGCCCATTTTTATAAACAGACATGCCACGTTTTAAAAAATAAAACGAACCATCATTCGCTTCTTGCAAGCTATTGACATCTATTACATAAACAGCCGAAAAGAATCCCTCTAAAATCACAACAATCGTGACTTTTTTCCATATCTGAAACCTATTAACCATTCCCCCTACCTCAATTTTAATGATTATATCTGTTACAAATTTCTTTGTAGATATTTAAACTCTTTTTCTTAGTAAGAAGCATACGCAATTTTAAAGTAAAAATTTTAAAAGAAAAAACAAATAGATAAAAACCATCCAATAGGATTTATCGATCTTAAAATTTTATACGTATGAGCAAAAATCGTTCAATAGAATAACGTGCATTAAACAGCAACTTGAGAACGAAGAGAATACATGATGAATGGTAAACGTTTGAGTATAAAAAACAATACGAAAGATGGATAAATATAATGATGATAGTTAACTTATAACTTCACGACTGCCTTACCACCTTAAAGATGAAGTTTTTTTGCCTCCGTCAATCTATAAACAATACAGCTTTTTGTTTAACGGATTGCACCTAACATCATTTCACATGGGGTTACTTCATACTTTACACACAAGTTTTACCTCAGAATACTCACCACTACATACAAAAAATACCACATATGTAATTTTACATGCCTTATATTGCTACTCTAAATGATGATATTTTACAGAAATAAAACAAGATATTGATTTTAATGATACTTTACCATTTTGCATGTTGAATGAGGACCTCGAATATCGTAAGATTCTCTCATTCCAAACTTGTTCCATGTTAAATCAATCAAAACCATCCGCTTGCACATTACAAGTAGAGAGAGCTATGTGGATAAAAACTTTGTGTAAGAAAGAACTAAAAATGCCTCTTACGAACGGTTTGAGCTAAGGGTTGTCCGGATATTGGACAGAATGGCGCCCCCAGCGCTTGTTACTTCACAAACATAAAGAAGGGAAGCTCAATGGATTTACCGTTATACCATTCATGATCTACGTCGTGGAATAAGCTTGGATGCCTTAAAAGATGTCTCTTTAATGATAAACATAAAACAATGGATTTCAGTAGAGATTTTATGATCGTTCATGAAAAACTAACAAAAGAAAAAATTTCCTTTTAAAGAAGATCTATACTCGCCCTACTGGTATGCAATTATCTATCAAAAAAAATAAAAAGTTGAAATCAATCTAACCGCTCTAAAGCAACAAATATTTTTTTCTGCGCTGCACGCAGTTCTACAACCCTATTCCGCTCACGCTCAACAATTTCTGCTTTTGCATTTGCTATAAATTGGGGGTTGTTTAACTTAAGCGATATTTTTTCAATATCTTGTTCAATTTTACTGACATCCTTCCTCAAACGAACACGTTCAGCCTCCAAATCAATCAACTGTCCTAATGGTAAACAAAAAACAGCCTCTCCCAAAATCATTTGTGCTGATACTTCCGGAACTTTATCAGAGAAATCAATAACTTCAATACGCGCTAATTTTTTAAGAAGTGCATCATAACGCTTCACACGCTCTCGCGTTACTTCCCCTCCTTCGACAACAACAAGAGGTGCTTGTGTAGCCACTGGAATATTCATTTCAAAACGTACAGACCGAATCCCTGTGACGACATCAATAAGCCAATTAATATCATCAGCAGCTTCTTCATCTATCAATGTTTCCTCTGGCCATTTTGTCAATGCGAGCATATCCTCACGCTTGATGGCTTGCGTTTCTGTAAGAGACCACAACTCTTCCGTCATATAAGGCATAAAAGGATGAAGAAGTTTATAAACTTCATCTAAAACCCAAGCAGTACAAGCTTGAGCCTCATTTTTAGCATCTTCATTTTCCCCCTGAAAAATAGGTTTGAGAAGCTCCAAATACCAATCACATAATGTATTCCAAATGAAACGGTAAAGAGTGGCAGCAGACTCATTAAATTTATAGTGTTCAATACCAGTCGTAACTGCTGAAATTGTTTTAGATAACTCTGTTAAAATCCAACGATTAAGCGCCAATTTTGCTTGTTCTGGTTTAAAAGCTGGATTATGCTTCACACCATTCATCTGTGCAAATCGGGTAGCATTCCACAATTTCGTAGCAAAATTACGATAACCAGCAATACGGGAAACATCAAGTTTTACATCACGACCTTGTGCTGCCATAATAGCTAAAGTAAACCGAAGTGCATCAGCACTATATTGATCAATAAGCTCTAAGGGATCAATAATATTTCCCTTTGATTTTGACATCTTTGCACCCTTTTGATCCCGTACAAGAGCATGCACATAAACCGTTGGGAAAGGAACGTCACCCATAAAGTGAAGTCCCATCATCATCATACGAGCAACCCAGAAAAAAATAATATCAAATCCTGTCACAGATAAAGATGTTGGGTAAAAAGTAGATAATTCAGTCGTTTTATTTGGCCATCCTAATGTTGAAAAAGGCCAAAGAGCTGATGAAAACCAAGTATCTAAAACATCCGGATCACGGATTAATTCAACAACCTCACCATAATGAGCAAAAGCTGAATCTAAAGCCTCTTTTTCACTTTTTTCAACAAAAACCGTTCCATCAGGACCATACCAAGCAGGAATCTGATGTCCCCACCATAATTGGCGAGAAATGCACCAAGGTTGAATATTTTCCATCCAATTGAAGTACGTCTTTTTCCAGTTATCGGGAACGAACTGCGTTTTGCCTTGTTGAACAGCCTCTATCGCTGGCTTTGCTAATTCAGCAGCATGAACATACCATTGATCTGTCAAAAAAGGCTCAATAGGGACACCACTGCGATCTCCATGAGGAACCATATGGGTATGATCATCGACAGAAGCTAAATATCCCTGTTCTTCCATCAAAGAAACAATCTTCTGGCGAGCAACAAAACGATCAGATTTATCGAGATTTTCTACTAACATTTTTAATTCATCTGATAAAATCAAACCATCGAAAAATGCTTCATTTTCACGAAGAAAAATCTCGGCTTTCTGAGTAAAAATATTAATCAAGCGTAAATGATTACGCTGTCCTACTTCAAAGTCATTAAAGTCATGAGCCGGTGTGATTTTTACAGCACCACTTCCAGCCTCAGGATCAGCATGGCTATCACCAACAATTAATAACCTACGACCAACAAGCGGCAAAAGAGCATTTTTACCGATAAGATTTTTATAACGCTCATCTTCAGGATTAACAGCAATTCCTGTATCACCAAGCATTGTTTCTGGTCGTGTTGTCGCCACTGTTATATAAGTTGTCGCATCATTTGGATCAAAAATTTTACCTTCAAGTGGATATCTAAAATGCCACAAATGTCCTTGAACTTCTTTTTGCTCAACTTCAAGATCTGAAATAGCTGTCAACAATTTAGGATCCCAATTGACGAGGCGCTTATCCCTATATATCAACCCTTGCTTATAAAGCGTGACAAAGACTTCACGAACCGCCTGCGACAACCCCTCATCCATTGTAAACCGCTCACGCGACCAATCACATGAAACCCCAAGGCGACGCAACTGGTTTGCAATAACGCCTCCAGTTTCATAACGCCATTCCCAAATACGCTCAATAAACTTTTCTCTCCCCATTTCTTGACGCGTTGGCTCTTGGCGTTCTGCAAGTTGACGCTCCACTACCATTTGCGTAGCAATCCCAGCATGATCCATACCAGGCTGCCACAACACATTTCTGCCACGCATCCGCTGAAATCTAACTATTATATCTTGAATTGTCGTATTGAGCGCATGCCCCATATGAAGTGAGCCCGTAACATTAGGAGGAGGAAGCATAACGCAAAAAGGTTCTGCACCGCTTTTAGAACCAGCTCCCGCTTTAAAAGCCCCACGAGTCTCCCATCTCTTTGCAACCCGTTGCTCTATAGAGGCAGCATCATAGTTTTTTTCTAACATTCTATCCATCCATAACGCCGCTGAAAAACACAATATACGATCAAAACCTGATCAGAATCTCGTGAATCTCAGCCATTCACTAGAGAGCTCGCAAAATCGCAAACAAAATCCCCATAAAATGAAAAACATAAAAATAATTAAGACGATTTTTTAATCGCCTTCACAATCTCTTCACGCAAAATATCTTCCAGCAAAATAGGCAATTTAGACTGTAACCATTCTGCTATAGCAGGACGCAACACATCCTTTGCAATCTTTTCTGCAGAAGAAATACAATATGCAGACAATTCCACATGACCATCCCTTCCAGCGTCTGACTGTGATTTCCTTATCTCATCTTCATATTCTTTTGCTTTATAAACAGAATTCCGTTCTTCAGAAGAAAGCTTCATCTTTTGCATATCCATACCAACTGTATTATTTTCTGCCTCTATATCCTCTTTCTCTTGCGTTATCTTCCCTCCTTGATTTTCAGAAGAAAGACCAATACGATCAGCTAAAGCTTTCATAGCATCATCAACCGATAAGGTTGTATCATAAATACCCTCGGATGCCACTTCTGAAGCATTCACTGCAACATCTTCATTTAAAAAGTGATCAGATTGAACCGCATTTTCTTCGATTATTTCACGAATAGATGTTAAAATTTCATCCATACTTGGCTCACGTAACACGCTTGAACTCTGTACCATACTTTACAACCTCTCAAAGACGCAACAACAAATAGAATCATATTTTCAGTGTATGCAAAAGAATTATAAGATCAACATGCCTCCTACGATATTTTCAAATATGCTTGTCATAAAGAGGGCGCTACACACAGTTTTCTACACTTATAAAAATAATATCTCGCCGCAATATCTTTCAACATATTCAACTGTTGATTTACTAATCTTTTAAAAACTAAAATAATTTAAGATTAAAGAGATACTTTTATACATTATCGGATATATTTAATTGTTTTTAAACCTAAATAACTCGCAGTCAATTTACCAATAGAAGACTGAACACTATAGCTCGCCACAACAGCATTACGCTCTGCCATTGCAAGCGCAATCTGAGCATTAATCAATAGAGTACGAGAATTTAAAACATCCAGCGTCGTTGCTTGCCCTACGCGATTTTCTTGAACACGACCTTTCAGAGCAATTTCAGCAGCACGAACACTTTCACGGTAAGCAACAACAGATGAGCGTGCGCCCTCCAACTGAAACCAAGCAGAAGTCAGTGCTTGCCTCGTATTACTATGCGCCAAATCGAGTTGAAGCTGCGCCTGACCAAGCTGTTCCCTTGATTGGCGAATTTGCGCAGATGTACGCCCTCCTTCAAAGATTGGGACACTTACTGACAATCCTACAGATTTAGAAACGCCATCTTCTCCAACCCCGCTGTAGATTCGATTATAAGATGCTGTTGCAGAAAAATCAACTTTAGGGAGCAACGCCCCTTCTTTCGCCTTTACATTATAAGCACTCGCATCAACTAAATATTTAGCATAAAGGATTGCTGGATGCATCACAACGCTCATTTGGTAAGCCATATCAAGGTTGACGGGAAAATCTTTGGCTAGAGGTGGGCGTTTTAACTTTTCAGGATCAGAACCAATAACTTGTCGATACACTGCCTCTGCTGCTTTTACATCAGAACGAGCAAGACTCAGCTCTGAAACCGCCACGGAACGTGCAGCTTGAGCTTGAGCAAGATCAACATGCCCTCCTTCACCCACATCAAATTTTGCTTTATTAGAACGAACTTGTTCCTCAAGAGCTGCCAAATTTTCTCTCCGAAGATCGGCAACACGACGTGCGTGATAGACATTAGCATAAGCGGTCACCGCGTCTAGAAACGTATTTTGTTCAACATTACGAAGATATTCACGCTGAGCCTGCAACTTGACTTGAGCTGAAGAAAAGATATTTTGCGTGATAAAACCATCAAATAATCTTTGATTTAATCTCACTCCTATAGATCCAGAAGTGACATAAGGACCTGTAAAAGACTTATTGCGCCCATAGTTCCCAACCCCCTCAACTTGTGGCAATAGCCCCGATCGCGCAATGACAACATCATCACTGGATATACGCACAGCTGCACGTTCACTATTCAACTTAGCATTATATTTATAAGCCTTAGAAAAGGCATCCATCAATGTTTCAGCACAAACAGTCTCTGATAGTAAAACACTCAACACCAGCAATAAACACGCCTGAAACTTCTTGTTTACTCTAAACATAATACACACAATAACAAACCCCAAATAAATTACAAAATTATCTTTTATTCACAAAACAAACAAGCACTAAAACACAAAACTAGGTGTTTTGAAAAAACAAGGAAGAGGCTTTACAGCGAGATTAAAAGCACGACGAGCCGAGATGATCCCATCTTCTTTTATATAGATTTGTGCAACAGCAGCATTTCCATACCCTTCAACCACCACAAGACGTCCACAGTCTTTCATTTGATCAAAGATACCTTGAGGAATAAAATCAACAGATCCCTCAATGAAAATCACGTCATAAGGTCCCTCAACAGCATATCCTTGCTCTAATGGACCATGAACGACAACCACATTATCACATTGATTACGTTCTAAAGCTTCAAGAGCACGTTCAAAGAGAGATTTATTGCTTTCCAGCGCAATCACAGACCCTGCAAGTTTTGCAAGCAACGCTGCACAATAACCACTATTTGCACCAATATCTAAAACAACATCTGATGATTTTAAAGCGGCAAGCTGTAGTAATTTCGCTAGAGATGCAGGTTTCATCAAATAGCGTGCAGGAACCCCATCTTGCTCTGGACATAGAACAATATCGGTATCAAGATAACTTAACACTTTCATATCTTCCGATACAAAATCTTCACGAGACACCGTTAAAAAGGCTTCAAGAACTGATAAATCCGTTACATCGACTGTACGAATTTGATTGTCAACCATTTTGCGACGAAGCTCAGCAAAATCTGCAACCATAACGAATATTTTCTCCTAACCTACAAAAAACAAACAAAACAGCGACAATAAGGGATAAAGATCTCTTAAACTATGGGCGTTACAAAAAAGGATGCTACAGTCAACAATTAGATTTTAACTGTATAATCTCTCATACAAAAGTGTCTTCACAAGAATAGAGGGAAATAATCTATTTTCCTATACCTCATCTCCCTTAAAAGCCGTTTCGTTTAAAATCGGCTGGAGGCCTCGCCCGGAATCGAACCGGGATACAAGGATTTGCAGTCCTCTGCGTAACCATTCCGCCACGAGGCCTCGTCAACAAACATAAAGGTTTCAATAAGGGAAGGCAACGCATCCGTCAAGGTGTAGAAATATTCTCTCGCCTTTTTTCCTCTTATTACACAATTTATCATATTTTTTTAAAAAAAGTAATTTTATCCTTTGCAAATCAGTATTGCTTTGCTATAGCCTTTTCAAGCTATAGCCTTTTCAATTAAATGATTGGGCACCGTTCCCCGGTAGCTCAGCGGTAGAGCAACCGGCTGTTAACCGGTTGGTCGCTGGTTCGAATCCGGCCCGGGGAGCCACTTTTCTTTTATTCTACGTAATTTATTGTTTTTTCTAAAGTTTTTAGACATGAGGGATTCGTTAATAAAAGTAATGGAATAGGATTTTTGCAATAAAGTAGAAACACAATATCCTACCGGATGTATTTTTTGCAATGAACGCAAAAAGCTATTGATTCATTTTAAATACTTTTTTCAAACTACCGCGCCTTTATAAGAGGACACTGCAATTATTTGCACATTATAAATTACGATTTCTTTCATCAGAGATGAATTATTAAGCTCCATCAGCAATGAAACGGTCTCATATATTTTTTTCCAAAGAAAGAATGATTTGTACTCAATAAAGGAATTAAACTTAAAAACCTACTCATGAAGCAATCATTTTGAAAAATGAAAGAAACAACAATCAAGGTCATATATTACCTCCATACACCCCACATAACCTCCTCCCCATCCTAAAAGCAAAAAACATAAAACAAGTCTGTAAACACTCCGACGTCTTATCTAACAGGTTGTTCCTCCTGCTAACCACTTCAACGCTTTACAAACAACCTTGCCTTGGATATTCATCACACTGTCATAAAAAATTTAATGCATAAAGTTTTATAGGCTTTATATCCTCCCAAACTAATAGTGTTTTACAGTAAAAACAAAGATAACGAGCTAAATTGTTGAGAATCCTGAGAAAGCCTTCAGAAATCATGACATTCTCGCTATTGTATTATGCAGTCACACGCTTTTTTAAAGAGATATCTCTTAAATCCCCCAAGCCTCTTTCACAATGACTCCCGTAAATGGTATAAAATGAAATCGATTGATCAGCCCCATCTTTATTTATAATAAAAGCCATATCATCGTACTATTTTCCAACTCTCAATCTCAGCAATCCCCCATTGCCTTGGAAAGAGTTTATAAAAATTATTTTATTTATTTTTCAAATGATTATCTATATCACAACTTCACACATAACGTGCAAGCGAATACTTTTGATTGATCCGCATAAATAACTTAAAAATGAAAAAAATACGATATAATGAATTATTAAATTATAAAACAATGAGTTATTATTAGACATCAATTTTTAAAATTAAAAGTTATCATTAAAGATAAAACACATCCTTTATAAAAATAGTTTTATATAAATAAAATCTACTTTTATTCCCATTAAAAAAAATAGGAATAAAGCAAATAAATAATTTCCTCTACAATAAAGATTTTTAATAAATCCAAAAAGTTAGAAGTTTTCATTTCTAAAAAATGAAAACCTCTAAAGGATCTTCTTACTTTGACAAGAATATTTTATAGCTCTTTTCAATTGAGAATAAATCAACAAAAGTAAAAAATCTCCAGTACATGATCTTTTTTCAAGACTTTATCTAAGCAGCCCTCTTAACTGATTTTCGAAAACGAAGAGGCTTTGCACGCTTTACTACTGTTTTTGCTTTTTTATGCCTCTCATTTTGAGGTGAAGAATTCTTCCGCTGCAACTGTGCGGTATCATCTTTTCGACCTAAAAACTGTTTTTGACGTTTAGATTTTTTAAAACGGCGTTCCTTATCGTTTTCTTTACTTTCTCGCACAATTGGCTTTTCTGGAAACGCTGCAAATTGTTCTGGAACAGCCTCAGCCACCAATTTCATACGAATCAAGCGCTCAATAGCACGCAAGCGGGACCTTTCTATCTTCTCATCAAAAAGCGTAAGTGCTACACCAGATGCGCCATTCCGTCCTGTACGACCAATACGATGTACATAACTTTCAGCTTCATCTGGTAAGTCGTAATTAATAACGTGGCTTATCCCTGGTATATCAATACCGCGTGCAGCAATATCTGTTGCCACTAGGATCTGCACAGATCTTTCACGAAAAGCTTTTAAAGCAGACTGGCGAGCACCTTGTGATTTATTTCCATGAATTGTTGCGACTAAATATCCTATCTTTTCTAAACTACGCGTGACAGCATCTGCCCCATGTTTAGTTCGAGTAAAAACAATAACCGAATCAAAAGCTGGATTTGTCAAAAGTTTACTTAAAACATTCTTTTTTTCATTCGTAGGAACACAATATAATTTTTGGCAAATCTCTACAGCCGTAGTACCTTGAGGAACAACTTCAATTTTAACCGGATCATTGAGTAAACATTTTGCAAGCACAGCAATTTCCCTCGGCATTGTTGCAGAAAAGAGTGCTGTCTGACGCTCTTGATGCAAAAGCTTTGCAATTTGCTTAACATCATGAATAAACCCCATATCCAACATACGATCTGCTTCATCCAAAATCAAAAAACGAGATTGGGAAAGATCAACACACTTTTCACGAACAAGATCTCTCAAACGCCCTGGAGTCGCTATCAAAACATCCACACCTGCTTCCATACGTTTAATTTGTTTTAAACGTGATACGCCCCCAAAAATAAGACATGTTGAAAGATGTGCTCCTTTCGCCACAGTACGGATCGTTTCATCAATCTGAACAGCAAGTTCACGCGTTGGAGCTAAAATCAAAGCGCGTGCAGTTTTAGGACAGCGTTTATCACCCAAAGCCAAAATCTGACTTAAAATAGGTAAACCAAATGCCAAGGTTTTTCCAGAGCCTGTCTGAGCAACACCTAAAATATCGTGTCCTTTCAACATCACTGGAATAGCTTGTTCTTGTATAGGTTTAGGTTTACTCATCCCAGCAATGAGTAAATTTTTAATCAAAAGAGTAGGTAAACCTAACTTTGTAAAAACATTTTCTTCTTTTATAGGCAAAATAAAATCTTTCCTTAGCTGAAGAACTCAAAAGAAGTAACCATCTGAACTCTCCACTCAAGAATCCGCGCAAGAGAAATCCCTGACATTTTAAATGAAGCAACGCCTAAAAAGCGGCTTGCGCAACTTATGAACACCTTGAAATCAAGATAAAGGCGTATAAACTTCACTTTACAAAAAGCCAACAAACCAGCCTAAATGCCTTCATCTCTATTATCTTTGGATTATGATAAAAAAGCAAGAACTTTACGAAATACATTTATCATGAATAAAAACAATATTTAGATCGTTTACTTTTTGATGATTGTGTCCATCGGTAAATGTACCTTGATAAAATCAGGATAAATCTCGAGAAAAACTGGATTTTGTAAAGTTTTTTGACCGCCATAAATTAAATACCATTGGTTTTTATCAAAAATCGCCAAAGTTTTATATTGAATGATGCGATCTTTCATCTCAAGAACTGTTGGAATTAAAGCATACAAAGTACCGTTATCAGTTTGTAAATACTCTATATTTTCTTTATCTAAATAATAAGCACCAGAAGGCACCCCCTCAAATTTCTTATGCAACTGTTGAAGAAAATCACTACGTAAAGCACTCTCTGTTGTATTCAATCGATGTGCCATCTCTTTATAAAGCCGCTCAGGCATATAACGAGAAATAGGCATAAAATCCCCATTTTTTATAGCATTATTGACATCAACAACGACTCTTGAAAGTTCATCTTTTTGTACTACTGTTGGCTGAGATGCTAAACTCTGTTGATTAACAATCAAAAAGAAAAATAGACTCAGCACCGAATGAAAAATAGGTTTCATCATTATACTTCTTGTTTTAGTAAAATTTCAGTTTCTCAAATAACAAAATCAAATAACGTTTGATCATCAGTAATATCACGATAACGCCAACCTAACGCTTGAAATTTTTCCTCTAAAAGACAAAAATTACCGTATTTTTTTGTTTCAATCGCAACCAATACAGAACCAAAGTTTCTCGCTGACTTTTTAAGATATTCAAAACGTACGATATCATCATCTGGTGATAATGTGGAAAGAAAATGACGCAATGCACCAGGATGTTGCGGAAAACTAAAAATAAAATATTTTCTCAACCCTTGGAAACGTAAAGAACGCTCTTTAATTTCTGGCAAACGCTCAAAATCAAAATTACCTCCTGAAATAACGAGAAGAATTTTTTTCCCCTTTAACTCTTGAGGAGGAATACTGTTAAGCGCATCAATCGATAAAGCACCAGCCGGTTCCAGAACCACACCTTCAACATTAAGCATTTCAACCATCGTAGAACAAACGCGGTTTTCAGGAACCGTAATGACAGAATCAGGGGGAAATTGCTTTAGAATTGTATAGTTTAGAGCACCAATTTCAGCCACAGCAGCACCATCTACAAAAGTGTCAATGCTTTCAAGCTTGACGCGTTTTCCACTCTCCAAACAAGCAAGCAAACTTGCAGCTCTTTGCGGCTCAACAAAACGAAGCTTTGTTTTCCAACCATATTCATGTAAAAACTTGCTCACTCCACTTGCCAAACCACCCCCCCCTACCGGCACAATCATCAAATCTGGCTCACTTTCTCCATTGAGTTTTTTCCATTGTAAAGCTGCTTCACAAAGCACTGTTGCCTGCCCTGTAATAATGCGAATATCATCGAAAGGTGGAGCCATTACACCACCGCTCTCTACGACAAAGGATTGCGCTGCTTCATAACATTGATCAAATGTTTCACCAACCAAACGAATATCAATGAATTCTTTACCAAAAATACGTGTTTTTTCAATTTTTTGTTGTGGCGTTGTCATAGGCATGAAAATCACGCCTTTACGTTTAAAATAACGACAAACAAAAGAAACCCCTTGCGCGTGATTCCCCGCTGAAGCACAAACAAATGCAGAATCTGGTGATATACAGCTAAGCATTTCTGAAACAAAATTGAAAGCACCACGAATCTTATAAGACCGCACCGGTGTTAAATCTTCACGCTTTAAATAAATTTCTGCATCATACTTTTGACTAAGAAAATCATTTCTTTGAAGTGGTGTTTCAGCAAACACGTGATGCAATCCCACCATAGCTTTTGTGACGTCTTGAATAAATTGACTCATAACACTAATCATTTCATACTTTATTTACATTATAAAAGCTTTTTCTATCGATAACGGAAACTATTGTCAGTCAAAATTTCACTAAAAAATGAAAAATGTTTCTTTTGTCATTAATTCTTGATTCAATAAAAGATATAGCTTATGAGAGAACTCACATCGCGGACGTGATGAAAACGGTAAACATAGCAGACTTAAAATCTGCCGGTCGAAGACCTTGCGGGTTCAAGTCCCGCCGTCCGCACCAGATTATCTTAATCTCTCTTATTTTCCAATGATTTATTAAAAATCAAAAAAAATTAAAGCACCTTCTAAACCACCTTTCGTAACTTTATTATAACGCTATAAGACGGCACCGCGGTGGTACTAAAATACGAATCATTGCTGCTTTTTGAGGTACCTTTTTAGCACTTTGACCTCCTCCTCGTCTTTATAGGATGGAGAGGCAATCAATATTGCTAATTTGGGATTGGCTTATACTCTTCATGACTCTTGTAAAACGACGCAAAAGCTCAGAAAAGAGATAGATGCAAAAGACAAAATAATAGATAAAGAAGCTGAAATAATACGTGCACAAAAAGATGTGATTCAAAAACAAGAAGAGTTAATTCGAAAATCAACTGCTTCTAAGATTATTTTTCCTCGAATGGCAGTAAAAAATTGGCCCAAAAGTAGTTTCAAGTACTTTCTCACGACCATTTTTTCAAGACAGGCAATCACAACACGCTCTGTCATAGCGCATATATAAATACGCAACAGCCTTCATGGGGGAAGATGATCATCAATACACAAACCGTTCTCTGCCTTGATCTAGATCTAAGACAGGCTGGGCGATTTCTCGTGTAGACAGCAGTATAACAAGTGGCACTTGTCAATTTTGAATTTTTTCGTTTTAAAGGCGATAGTATGCGCTATTTGCGTTTTCAGCAATGGCTTACAAAAATGAAGATCACAACAGATAAAGTCAATGCCTCACAAGAAAAGATGATTAAGACGGTGTGTGCAAAAGAATACAATCCAAAAGATGACAACGAAGCAAATGCTTTAGCAATTTTATATTTAGTTAAAGAAGGGAATGCGCATGTCTAATGCAATGCCATGGATAAGATTCCTTTTGAATGACTGGAACAGTGAGATAGATGGAATGACATGAGAACAAAGGGGCATTTATATAACGCTTTTCATTCGCATATATGACAAAAAAGCACCAATTAAAACAGATTTTGAAATGCTTGCCCGCGCTTGCAATTGCTCGCAAAAAAGTTTGCAACTATTGTCGAATATCTCATGAAGAATGATAAACTTCTTGAGAAAGATAATGGTTTGTCGAATACGCGCATTGAAGAAGAGCTAAAAGATTTTACTGATAAAAAAGTGCACATATCGCAAATTCATAGTGAGGCTGGAAAAAAGGTGTACAATAAAAAACGCTATAAAAAACATTTTAATGATTTTGCTGAAGCAAACGCTAAGCAAAATCAAGCTATAAAGAACCAGAATAAGAATATATATAAACTAAAACTATCATTTTAGCAAAAAACTGCTTCTGAAAATTTAGAAACAAACGAACAGGTTGACGAACCAACATAGGTTGCTGCTGTTGAGACCACATCAGAGCAAATCGAAACGGGTGTAGAAAACCAACCTTCCATTCACGAGCAAGAGAACATTACGAAAAAAGCTAAACGGGTTAGAAATGACAGTGGCTGTCGTACCCCTGATGATTTCGAACCTGTTTATGATTTCGCAATCGAAGAGGGATTGCCTCCAGAGCGTGTCAAAGCCGAAATGGCAAAATTTCGAGATTATTGGAAAGCTAGAACAGGCAAAGATGCACGCAAAACGGATTGGAAAGCAATGTGGCGCAACTGGGTGCAAAAAGCTATCGAGGATTTAGAGAACGGAAAAAACTATGGAAATCACTCTCAAAGGCAAAAAAGTGTAGATGAACGCATCTCAGACAGTATCCTTGATATCGGGCCTCGAGATCACTTTGAAACACATTCACGAGATGATAACTCCGGAGTTTCCTTTAGTTTTGAAAAGTGGCAAGCATTGACACAACAGCAGGAAGCGATTGCCTTAGAAGCGTGTGATCAACTTCACGAATTGTTTTCAATAAAAGTGAGTAAAGAGGACATAGCCAAGGCAATTCGGATGCTTTCGGTGTGGTTTAAAAATTTCGCAACAGACAGATCATGAAGGTATGGCGCTTACCTATGGAATGGTTTTGGAAAGTGTTTCTGCGTGGTCACTCATAAAAACGGTTAAACGGATTTTATGCGATGAGTTAGAAGGTTTATCGGATACGTTTTCTCCAAGCACTCGTGAGTTAGTAAGATTATGTCGTGATTTGGAAAATAGTCTTTTGACGAAAGCCAATCTTGTACACTAGGCTGTTTTGAACACCCGTGAAAAAAGGCTGAAAGAAAAGGCAATGAGAGAGAATTCAAGAGCACTCACGTTGGTTGAAAAGCAAGTGAAAAACATTGTAGGTTAGCAAACTAGTGAAAATTGCTGATCGTTTTGTGATTGGATGTGCATTTAAATCGACAAAATGGCACCGTACAGAGTGATTTAAAGATTTTATGATAAAAAACCTATCACATAAAACGCTCTGTACGGTCAAATTTGAGGCAAATAGACAAATTTGTAAAATTAGGATTAAAGCATGTTCATTTTAAAACATCTATTCTTAAAAAACCGTAAACAACCCATGCGAAAGAGGTTTGTTGCAACGGCAGTGGGTATGCCCCATGGGGGATGGGACAGAGGAGTATTTTTACAACCTCTACGAATATGAAGACGGTACAAGAGAGTGTGAAAAGTTTGATGGTGATCAGTATTACAAAACACCTAAGAATGCGGATTTTAGTACCAAAGCGCAAGTAAAAGCATGGGTTTACGGTGGTGATATTCCGAAAAGCATTCTCAATTACGAACCTCTTATAGACGAGATCAACAGAGAGATAAAAAATATTGACTTTATTCAGAGTATATTGCGTATTGCTCTAAATGCGCTTCTTAAACATTTACACAAAAGCATAAAAAGCTATTAAATCATGGGCTTTATGTTATATTTTTGTATAATATTAGAGAGGGCATTTTATGCACAACAAAATTACGTAAAGTTGGAGGATCCGTTATGCTCTCTATACCGCCTGCATTGTTTGATGTTCTTCATCTTACTGAAAATATGCAAGTGGGTTTGGCTATTGATAATGGACAATTGGTTGAGAAACCACAAATATCGCAAAATTACACTCTTGAAGAATTGTTAGCCCAATGTAATCCTTCAGACGATTTTGCGGATAAAGATGTAGAGTGGTTTGATGCTAAGCTTGTTGGCAGAGAGCTCTTGTAATGAAGCGGGGTAAAATTTGGTTTGTATCGCTTGACCCAACCTCTGTCTATGAGAAAAAGGAACGCGTCCTGTACTGATTGTGTCACCGGAGGGGTTTAATCGTTTAACAAAAACACCCATTGTTTTGCCCATTACGAGTGGAGAAAATTTTGCTAGAATAGCAGATTTTGCTATTTCATTGGTGGGAACAGGGCTGCATACAACAGGTGTGATACGCTGCGACCAACCGCCATACTTTAGATATAGTAGCGCATAATGGAAAAAGAATGGAAACTATTCCATATATAATTATGGGCGAAGTCTTAGCAAGGTTATCAACATTTCTTACTTGAATTTTTTCTACACTTTTTAATGTTTAAAAACACCAACTTTAGGTAAAAAGTAAAAAAGCATAAGATCATGATTTTTTCTGCTGACAATCAGCTAATCAATTTTTCACAGAATAAAAATCAATAATTGACTAATTATGTCATTAATTATGACTCAAAAGGAGCAATGAT